>NZ_SSNB01000001.1:300000-517500 GCF_006175905.1 Streptococcus oralis | reverse complement strand
AAAGACAAGGTTTTCGAGCCTTGTTTTTTATTTCCTACTAAATTCTATCTATTTTAAGCTGTGATAGCTGGTCAAAAATTATTTTTGAGGATCATTCTAAGCTTTTTTGATTGAATTTTTGGTATAATATTACTTATTCACAATTTATTTTGATTATGAAAGTGTTGGTGTTTGATGTCTCGTTCTGTTGACTTGCTTAAGAAGCGCTACTTAGAAAATATAAAAGAGAAGCCTGATTTATTCGTGGGAATTGAGTTAGAATATCCTATTGTAAATTTAGAGGGTAAAGCTACAGATACTGAAGTTGTAAAGTCTCTCTTTCGGTATTTACCTTCCGTTCTGGGTTTTACTATCGAAAAAGTAGATGACTTTGGAAATCCAATTCAGTTACTTGATCCAGTTAGCCAAGATACTATCTTATTCGAAGTCTCCTATACAACTATCGAGTTTGCCTTTGGTAGGGCGGAAACTATCCAAGAGGTTGAAGAGCGTTTTAGAGACTACATGGATTTGATTCAGAAAAAACTTGCGGAAGCAAATCATGCCGTAGTTGGCTCGGGAATCCATCCATACTGGGAAAAGAATGAGAATCAACCGGTTGCTTATGCACGCTATCAAATGTTAATGAACTATTTGAAGTTGAGTAGAACTGTTCTAGGATCGGGCTTACACGATTACCCGCAATATGGTGCTTTTATCTGTGGAAGCCAAGTTCAATTGGATGTTTCAAAGTCTAACTATTTGCGTGTTCTCAACGCATTTACTCAGATCGAAGCTGCAAAAGCTTATTTGTTTGCCAATTCTGAGTTTTCAGGGGAAGATTGGGATACTAAGATTTCAAGGGATATTTTTTGGGAAGAGTCCATGCACGGGATTTATCCTGAAAATGTAGGCGTCAATGCCAGACTCTTCAAAGATGAGAATGATTTTTTTGATTATCTAGATCATTCTGCAATTTTTACCGCGGAACGTGATGGCGAAACCTATTATTTTTATCCCATTCGAGCAAAAGATTACTTAGGGACTCCGGAAATTCACGCCTTCGCCCTTGATGGAAAAGAGATTCTTCTTTATCCTCAGGAGAAGGATTTCCAAACTCACCGTAGTTACCAGTACCAAGATTTGACAACTCGAGGTACTATTGAGTTTCGTAGTGTTTGTACGCAACCCTTGAATCGTACCTTTGCTGCGACTGCCTTTCACTTGGGTTTGTTGCTAAATTTAGACAAGTTAGAAGCTTACTTGCAATCTGCACCATTTTTTACCAGATTTGGTCGTGATTATAAGTCATTGAGGCGACAATTTTCTAAGAAAAGGCTCGCAGATGAGGAAGAAACTGCAATTGTCGAGTTTTCAAAAGTCTTACTCCTTCTAGCTGAGGAAGGTTTGGAGAAAAGAGATAAGCAAGAAATGATTTATTTAGAGCCTTTGAAGAAAGAATTGGGATTATAATTTCTCTTATAAAGGGAGAATTTTCTGAAAAATCATGATATAATGGAATGGACTATAGATAAAGGATAGAGATTATGACATTAGTTTATCAATCAACGCGTGATGCGAATAATAGAGTAACTGCTAGCCAAGCTATTTTGCAAGGTTTGGCGACGGATGGTGGTCTGTTTACACCACTTACTTATCCAAAGGTGGATTTGGACTTTGACACATTAAAAGATGCTTCTTACCAAGAAGTGGCTAAATTAGTTTTATCAGCATTTTTAGATGACTTTACGGCTGAGGAGTTGGACTACTGTATCAACAATGCCTACGATAGCAAGTTTGATACTCCAGCTATTGCGCCATTGGTGAAATTGGATGGGCAATACAACTTGGAATTGTTCCATGGTTCAACGATTGCCTTTAAAGATATGGCCTTGTCTATCTTGCCATACTTTATGACGACAGCCGCTAAAAAGCATGGTTTAGAGAACAAAATCGTCATTTTGACAGCGACATCTGGTGATACTGGAAAAGCTGCTATGGCGGGGTTTGCCGATGTGCCTGGTACTGAGATTATCGTCTTTTATCCAAAGGATGGTGTCAGCAAGGTCCAAGAGTTGCAAATGACCACTCAGACTGGCGACAATACTCATGTTATCGCCATTGATGGAAACTTTGATGATGCACAAACAAATGTGAAACATATGTTTAACGATGTAGCTCTTCGTGAAAAGTTGGCTGCCAATAAACTGCAATTTTCATCAGCTAACTCTATGAACATTGGTCGTTTGGTACCACAGATTGTTTATTATGTTTATGCCTACGCTCAGTTGGTCAAGTCTGGTGAGATTGTAGCTGGTGAAAAGGTCAACTTCACAGTACCAACAGGAAACTTTGGAAATATTTTGGCTGCCTTTTATGCTAAACAAATCGGTCTTCCAGTTGGCAAATTGATCTGTGCTTCAAATGACAATAATGTTTTAACTGACTTCTTTAAAACTCGTGTTTACGACAAGAAACGTGAGTTTAAGGTGACGACTAGCCCATCTATGGATATCTTAGTATCTTCAAACTTAGAGCGTTTGATTTTCCATCTTTTGGGGAATGATGCGGTTAAGACAGCTGAACTCATGAATGCCTTGAGTACACAAGGACAATATGAATTGATAGACTTTGATGCAGAGATTCTGGATCTCTTTGCAGCTGAATATGCGACTGAGAAAGAAACTGCGGCAGAAATCAAGCGTGTTTATCAAACAGATGCCTACATCGAGGATCCACATACGGCGGTTGCCTCAGCTGTTTATAGAAAATACCAAGTGGCTACTGGCGATGCGACTAAGACAGTGATTGCTTCAACAGCTAGTCCATACAAGTTCCCAGTGGTTGCAGTAGAAGCGGTAACTGGGAAGGTTGGCTTGACTGACTTTGAAGCTTTGGCTCAATTACATGACATTTCAGGAGTGGCAGTGCCACCAGCGGTTGATGGCCTTGAAACAGCTCCAGTTCGTCATAAAACAACAGTGGCAGCTGCTGACATGCAAGCAGCGGTTGAGGCTTATCTAGGACTTTAAGACAGAGGGAGTAAACTCGGTTGGGAAACCAACTGAGTTTCTTTTCATCAGGAGGAAGGATTGTTTAAGAAAAATAGAGACATTCTTAATATTGCATTGCCAGCTATGGGTGAAAACTTTTTGCAGATGCTCATGGGAATGGTGGACAGTTACTTGGTCGCTCACTTGGGCTTAATCGCTATTTCGGGTGTTTCAGTTGCTGGCAATATTATCACCATTTACCAGGCGATTTTTATCGCTCTGGGAGCTGCTATTTCCAGCGTTATTTCAAAAAGTTTGGGGCAGAAAGATCAGTCGAAGCTAGCTTATCATGTGACTGAAGCGCTGAAGATTACCTTACTACTAAGTTTGCTTTTAGGGGCCTTATCCATCT
Source organism: Streptococcus oralis (assembly GCF_006175905.1). Classification (GTDB taxonomy): domain Bacteria; phylum Bacillota; class Bacilli; order Lactobacillales; family Streptococcaceae; genus Streptococcus; species Streptococcus oralis_BG. The sequence continues at coordinate 514,116 of NZ_SSNB01000001.1, read as the reverse complement.
TTGCTGGGCAAGAGATGATAGGGCTCTTGGGAACTGAGCAGGATGTGGCCGAGAGTGGTGGACTCTACCTATCTTTGGTAGGCGGATCGATTGTTCTCTTGGGCTTGATGACGAGTCTAGGTGCCTTGATTCGTGCAACGCATAATCCGCGTCTGCCTCTCTATGTTAGTCTTTTATCCAATGCCTTGAATATTATTTTTTCAAGTCTAGCTATTTTTGTCCTTGATATGGGCATAGCGGGTGTTGCTTGGGGGACTATCTTGTCTCGCTTAGTCGGTCTTGTGATTTTGTGGTCACAATTAAAGCTGCCTTTTGAGAAACCGACTTTTGGTTTAGATAAGGAACTATTGACTTTGGCTTTGCCAGCGGCAGGAGAACGTCTCATGATGCGAGCTGGAGATGTCGTCATCATTGCCTTAGTTGTATCTTTTGGAACGGAGGCAGTAGCTGGAAATGCAGTCGGAGAAGTCTTGACCCAGTTTAACTATATGCCTGCCTTTGGCGTCGCTACGGCAACAGTCATGCAGGTAGCTCGAGCAGTTGGAGAGGATAACTGGGAAAGAGTAGATGATTTGAGCAAGCAAACCTTTTGGCTTTCCCTGCTTCTCATGTTGCCCTTAACTCTCAGTATCTATGCCTTGGGGACACCATTGACTCATCTCTATACGACCGATCCTGTAGCGGTTGAAGCGAGCGTTTTGGTGGCACTGTTCTCTCTACTAGGAACCCCCATGGCGACAGGGACAGTTATATATACGGCAGTTTGGCAGGGATTGGGAAATGCTCGCCTCCCCTTTTATGCGACAAGTATTGGGATGTGGTGTATCCGTATAGGGACAGCCTATCTTATGGGTATTGTTCTTGGTTGGGGGTTGCCTGGTATTTGGGCTGGAACGTTATTGGACAATGGTTTTCGATGGTTATTTCTACGCTACCGTTACCAAAGTTATATGAGCTTGAAAGGATAGGAAATGAAAAAAACAGCTTTTATTTGGGATTTAGATGGAACCTTATTGGACTCTTACGAAGCGATTTTGTCAGGGATTGAGGAAACCTTTGGTCAGTTTTCTATTCCTTATGACAAGGAGAAAGTGAGAGAGTTTATCCTCAAGTTTTCGGTGCAAGATTTACTGGAGCAGGTGGCAGAAGAGCGAAAACTGGATGTGGAAGTGCTCAATCAGGTGCGTGCCCAGAGTTTGGCTGAGAAGAATGCCCAGATAGTTTTGATGCCAGGTGCGCGTGAAGTGTTGGCTTGGGCAGATGAAGCAGGGATTATGCAGTTTGTTTATACCCATAAAGGAGACAATGCCTTTACCATTCTAAGAGACTTGGGTTTGGAATGTTATTTCACAGAAATTTTAACTAATCAGAGTGGTTTTGCACGCAAGCCCAGTCCAGAAGCGGCGACATATCTGCTAGACAAATATGAGTTGGATCCTAGGACTACCTATTATCTAGGGGACCGGACTTTGGATGTGAAATTTGCCCAGAATAGCGGTATTCAAAGCATTAACTTTTTAGAGTCAACTTATGAAGGGAATCAGAGGATTCAAGCATTGGCAGATATTCCCTACATTTTTGAGGATGAGCAATAAAAAGATTGTGTCAGTTTTATGACAGAAGGCTAACAAACTATTTCAACTGATCTAGTTTGTTACAAGGAATAGACAGTTCTGTTAAATAGGCCCGAGAGGGCTTTTTTTCTGTTTTTTTGTGTTATGATAGACAGGTACTCATTTGAAAGGAATATGAACGAATGAAGAAAAGAATTATTTTAGCCTCAACAGTAGCCCTGTCTCTTGCTCCCGCATTAGGAGCTAAAGCTCAAGAAATCTCTTGGACAGCACGTAGCGTTGAGCAAATCCAAAATGATGTGACGAAAAACGAGAACAAAAACAGCTATACAGTTCAGTATGGTGATACCCTGAGCACGATTGCAGAAGCTTTGGGAGTAGATGTAACCGTTCTTGCTAATTTGAACAAAATCACTAATATGGACTTGATTTTCCCAGATACTGTCCTCACTACAACTGTCAATGAGGAAGAAGAGGTGACGGAAGTTGAAATCCAAACTCCTCAAGCGGATTCTAGTGAAGAAGTGACGACTGCGACAGCTGATTTGACGACGAATCAAGTGACAGTTGATGAACAAACAGTTCAAGTAGAAGATCTTTCTCAACCAATTGAGGATGCTCCAACTGTAACAGAGACTGAAAAACCAACAGAAGTAGCGCCAAATTCAGAAGTTTCTGAGACAGCGACAGTTGCTGAAGAGACACCATCTACAGAAACACCTGTAGCAGCAGAAACAACTAGTCCAGTTGAAGAAGAAGCTCCTCAAGCAGCGACTCCAGCTACTGAAGAAACGGCAGCAACAACTCCAGCAGAAGCACCAGTAGCAGCTGCTCCAGCAACTGAAACACCTGCTGATACAACAGGAACAAGTGCAACAGAAGAAGCAGCATCAACAGCAACTTCTGACACTGCAACTTCGACTTATCAAGCAGAGCAAAGCCAAACTCCTTCAAGAACGTATGCTGCTCCAGCGGCTCCTGACTATGCAGGACTTGCTGTAGCTAAGTCTGAGAATGCTGGTCTTCAACCACAAACAGCGGCCTTTAAAGAAGAAGTAGCCAACTTGTTTGGAATTACATCTTTTAGTGGCTACCGTCCTGGTGACAGTGGGGACCATGGTAAAGGTTTGGCCATCGACTTTATGGTTCCAGTGAGTTCAGCACTCGGAGATCAAATTGCAGAATATGCAGTCAAAAATATGGCTAGCCGTGGTATCAACTATATCATCTGGAAACAACGTTTCTACGCTCCATATGATAGTAAATATGGACCAGCCTACACGTGGAATCCAATGCCAGACCGTGGTAGCGTAACCGAAAACCACTATGATCACGTTCACGTATCAATGAACTAATAGAAAAAGAAGCTGAAAACTCATAAGGTTGAGGCTTCTTTTTGTTGTTCTAAGTCAAAATGTTTTCAAAGTTATGCTATAATCAAACTGAAGTTGACTGAAAATCAAGTATTTTTATTTTAGTAGAAGGTGAGAACACTATGATGAATAGTTTGAAAAAAACATTTGAGAAAACCATTGATGACTTTGAAAAAGAATTTTGTGGTGAAGTCGTTGAACTCTTGATTATCACTTTGCAAAATGTGGGAGGTGCGACTGTTTTAAAGAATGGATGGAAGTTGCCTTCGGTTCATTTTGTAGCAAGTGTGAATGTGGGGACAAAGGAGTTCTCGGAAATAGAGGGACGTTTGGAGTGGTTGGTGAGTCCAGAGGAATATGAAGAAAAGGGCTTGCTCTATAGCTATAGTTTCGAGCCCTATCAGATTCATCACATCAAATGTCAGAAAAGACCACAAAGGCAATTAGAACCTTATATGGCAGCAGTAGCGAATAACTGTTATCGTCTGCTGGAATACATTGAAGATGGGCAGTCGGATAGTAGATTAGAAGCTCTGATTGCAGAATATGTTAAACCAGTCGTCATCAAAGATTCTATAGGCGAATTCACTTTAAATAGAGCTTATTCATGGTTTGAGGGAAGTATGGATCTTGCGGGAAGCAGGGTTAGCGTGATGTTGGATGCAAATGAAGATGCCAGCTTACCACCAAAATCATTTGGCTACTTGAAAACATTTGTCAGGGATATTGACCGAAGAGACTCTGAAATCCGAGACGTTATAGTAAAAGAGATGTGGGAAACAGCAGAGGACTGGCTAGCTTCAGACGGAGATGCCGAAGTATTAACAGAGGACTATTTTTATAATTCCTTGTATCTGGGGGAACTGTCTATCAGCGAAGCGGGGGATTTGACTCTTTATTATGGAGATAAAGAGGATATTTTTGCTGGGCATGCGGTAGAAGTCAGGGCAGATATTGAAGGAAATATAGAAAATGTGACCTTGGTAGGGTAAATGGAAAGCATGTGATTATTTCTTTATTGTGAATAAGCAACTTAGTCCTGTTACAGGAGTTTCTCCATTATATTTTAAAAATAACTGAAATCAGCACCTTCTTTAGAAAGTGCTGATTTTTTTGAGATAATAGTAGAAAGTTTATACTTTTCGGCGTTTGAGAGCGAGCAAAGTTCGATAGAAAATGATTTGGCTGCTCTGGATATAGGGAAGGATTGAAAAACTAGCAATTCCAAAAGTAATCCAATTGAGGAAGTACCAAGGAAGTAGTTGTAAATCGAGGACAAAGCGTTGAAATTTGTAACCTTTCACCAAGAAACGACTGGTTTTCAGGATTTGACTGGGTTTAGCCTGCCCTAAATCTAGAGTGTCGCAGAGGAGGAATTCTACCTGCGAGTAGGCGTAATGTTGCGGGATATAGAGGGCATTTCCTACAATCATCAAGATGAGGCTCGCAAAAAAGTAGAGCCCAAAGGTCATAAGGAATTGCTCGTTTTCAATAGATGAGAGGTCTAGTTTTGGAAACTCAGGATGTAGGGCAACAAATCTTCTAGCCAAGAGATTGCTATAAAAGAGGAAATAAATGCCTACTAAGTTTGGAATGCTCCATAAAAAGAGGTAGAAACGTTTGAGGAGCAGAGTTAGGAAGGTTTGCGAGAAGCGCTCTTCAGCAAAGAGGGCCAGGCTTGATTTTACTGAGAGTTCCGTATCAGGATCCTTGAGGAGTCGGAGTGTCGCAAAGGCAGCACCTACTAGAAAAATCGTGCTCATAAAAGAAACTACTAGCGGGAAGAGATAGGCTTGGAGAACTTGTGCCAGCATGCTGAAAAAGGATTGCTCTAAAACACTTTCTTGGAGACGAGCCAAGGGGTTGAGAAAGCCTGACAAGATAACCAGTATGCTAGGTAAGAGATAGACCAGAAAGAGGCGGGGATTTTCAGCCTGAAATTGCCTAGCCTGCAGACGAATAGTTTTTAAATCAATTTTTGGGTATTTCATTCTCTCATTATACCATAGTTCGTGACAGTTCCAGCTTTTTTTGATAAAATCATACAGTATGCCTTTGGGCGCAAAGTATGAACTGGGACTGTTTTTCCCAGCTTCGGAGGTAAAAAATGTCAGATTCACCAATCAAATACCGTTTGATTAAGAAAGAGAAACACACAGGAGCTCGTCTGGGAGAAATCATCACTCCGCACGGTACCTTCCCGACACCTATGTTTATGCCAGTTGGGACCCAAGCCACGGTCAAGACTCAATCACCAGAGGAGTTGAAGGAGATGGGTTCAGGGATTATCCTGTCAAACACCTATCACTTGTGGCTCCGTCCAGGAGACGAACTCATCGCACGCGCAGGCGGTCTCCACAAGTTCATGAACTGGGATCAGCCCATCTTGACGGATAGTGGTGGTTTTCAGGTTTATTCTCTAGCGGATAGTCGAAATATCACAGAAGAAGGAGTAACCTTTAAAAACCATCTCAATGGTTCCAAGATGTTCCTATCGCCAGAAAAGGCCATCTCTATCCAGAACAATCTGGGCTCAGACATCATGATGTCCTTTGACGAATGTCCTCAGTTTTACCAACCCTATGATTACGTTAAGAAATCAATCGAACGTACCAGCCGTTGGGCTGAGCGCGGGTTGAAGGCTCACCGTCGTCCGCATGACCAAGGTTTGTTTGGAATTGTGCAGGGGGCAGGATTTGAAGACCTTCGCCGTCAGTCAGCTCACGACCTTGTTAGCATGGACTTCCCTGGCTACTCTATCGGTGGTTTGGCTGTGGGAGAAACGCACGAAGAAATGAATGCAGTCTTGGACTTCACAACTCAACTGCTGCCTGAAAACAAACCTCGCTATTTGATGGGTGTGGGAGCGCCAGATAGCTTGATTGATGGGGTTATTCGTGGAGTAGATATGTTTGACTGTGTCCTACCGACTCGTATCGCTCGTAACGGTACCTGTATGACCAGCCAAGGGCGTTTGGTTGTCAAGAATGCCCAGTTTGCTGAAGACTTTACACCGCTGGATCCTGAGTGTGACTGTTACACATGTAAGAATTACACACGCGCCTACCTTCGTCACCTGCTCAAGGCTGATGAAACCTTTGGTATCCGCTTGACTAGCTACCATAATCTTTACTTCTTACTCAACCTCATGAAGCAGGTCCGCCAAGCCATCATGGATGACAATCTCTTGGAATTTCGTGAGTATTTTGTAGAAAAATATGGCTACAACAAGTCAGGGCGCAATTTCTAAAGTGTAAAAATAGAATGCCAAAATCCTAAGTTTTCTCTTAGGATTTTTCCTATTTTTTTGATAGAATAGGGAGTATAATGGAATGGAAATTAGGTGGTGTTTTGCTTCCTAATTTAATGGAGAATAGACTCGTATGCGTATTAAATGGTTTTCCTTAATTAGGATTACAGGTTTACTTTTGGTACTTTTGTACCACTTCTTTCAAACGATCTTTCCTGGAGGATTCTTTGGGGTAGATGTCTTTTTCACTTTTTCAGGATTTTTGATCACTTCCCTCCTTTTAGAAGAATTTGGGAAGGCACGCCAGATTGATTTGCTGGGCTTTTTTAAGAGACGGTTTTATCGTATCGTGCCACCTGTGGTGCTGATGGTTTTGGTGACCATGCCTTTTACTTTCTTGGTTCGTCAAGACTATGTTGCTGGAATTGGTGGCCAGATAGCTGGAGTTCTCGGTTTTATGACCAACTTCTACGAAATGTTAACAGGGGGAAGTTATGAATCCCAGTTCATTCCGCATCTCTTTGTTCATAACTGGAGTCTAGCTGTTGAGGTTCACTACTATATCCTTTGGGGCTTAGCGGTTTGGTTCTTATCGAAACGTTCAAAATCTAGTAGTCAATTGAGAGGGATGGTCTTTCTTCTTTCTGCTGGAGCTTTTATCATTAGCTTTTTCTCCATGTTTATTGGTAGTCTAATGGCGAGTTCCTATTCATCTGTCTACTTTTCAAGTTTGACCCATGTCTATCCCTTCTTTTTAGGAAGTATTTTGGCGACAGTTGTGGGGGTTCGTCAGACGAGCGATTTAGTCAAGCAGTTTGACCGGATGTGGGATCTTCGTCAGAATCTACTGGTATTTATTGCAGGCCTCTTGGTGTTAGTGCTCTTGACTTTCTTTATCAAGTTCACTTACCTGTTTGCGTACTTATTTGGCTTCTTGCTAGCAAGTTTAGCGGCAGTGACCATGATTTTTGCTGCGCGTGTCTTGCATGAGAAAACGCCTGAGATACAAGAACCTCGGATAATTACATTTTTAGCGGATACCAGCTACGCGGTTTATCTCTTCCACTGGCCTTTTTATATTATCTTTTCTCAGTTGATGGGTAATCTGCCTGCTGTTATTCTGACGATCATCTTTTCTTATTTCTTTGCTATCCTATCCTTCTATATTATTGAGCCATTGATTGCCGGTAAATCCAATCCTTTAATACGGAAGATTAGTCGATTGCCTCATATTAAACCAATTAGTGCTGGTGCTGCTGGCATTCTTACCTTGATTACCTTGATTATCATAGCTGTGGCTCCTCAAGTTGGAGCTTTTGAGACAGACTTGATGGTCAATGGTTTCAAACAAGCCCAGACCAATATAGGACAAACAAAGACTCTTGCTGAACAAGCTGAACTGAGTCGTCTAGGAATTTCTGAGGGAACAAGCCTAATAGGAGATTCGGTAGCCTTGCGTGCCAATACAGCTTTACAAGAGGCACTTCCTGAAGCAAATATCAATGCCCAAGTTAGTCGAACGACCAAGCAAGCCAATGACATCATGCTCAATAACAGTCAGAACAAGGCGCTGCTAAAAACAGTTGTCATTGCAACGGGAGTCAACAATCCTGAAGGTTATAAGAATGATTTGGACAGCATCGTTAACAATCTACCGAAAGGACACCATCTGATACTGGTGACACCTTATGAGGGAGACAAGAGCAAGGACACTTATGCATCAGTGGAGCAGTATGCGGCTTATGCGAGAGAATTAGCTGAAAAGAATCCTTACGTGAGCATCGCTGACTGGAATAAGGTCGCTAAGGAACACCCTGAAATCTGGGCTGGAACCGACCAAGTCCACTTTGGGAATGATAGCAACATGATTGAAGAAGGTGCTAAACTCTATGCAGAGACGATTGCAGCTGCTGTTAAGGCTGCTCAAGAACTACCTGTAAAATCAAAATAAGATCAAAGAGTTGGAGAAATCCAGCTCTTTTAAAATATCTATAGAAAATAGGTCTATACCATTTACAAATGAAAAAGAAAGGTTTATAATGTAATTGACATAATAAATTCTAGAATCAATCTATCAAGGAGGTTATCATTATGCCTAATTATATCAAAGCGGATCAGTTTTTCTACCCACACGGAGTTCGTCGTGGCGGTTACTTGGAACTTGTGGATGGCAAGTTTGGCAAACATGTAGAACAGATTCCTGAAGGAGCTGAGGTGATTGACTATACAGGTTATAGCATTGCCCCAGGACTTGTGGATACCCATATTCATGGATTTGGTGGTGTCGATGTCATGGACAATAACATCGAAGGGACCCTTCATACCATGAGTGAAGGTCTACTTAGCACGGGTGTTACCAGCTTCTTGCCAACGACGTTGACTTCCTCTTACGAGCAGTTGCTTGCGGTAACTGAAAATATCGGTGCTCGTTACCAGGAAGCAAGTGGAGCCAAGATTCGTGGAATCTATTTTGAAGGGCCTTATTTCACAGAGAAATACAAGGGAGCTCAAAACCCTGCCTATATGAAAGACCCCCGTATGGATGAGTTTCGTGCTTGGCAAAAAGCAGCCAATGGCTTGCTCAATAAAATCGCCCTTGCGCCAGAACGCGAAGGTGTAGAAGACTTTGTTCGTACGATTACGGGCGAAGGAGTGACTGTTGCTCTGGGACATTCCAATGCGACTTTTGATGAAGCTAAAAAAGCAGTAGATGCTGGAGCGAGTGTTTGGGTACATGCCTACAACGGAATGCGTGGGTTGACTCACCGTGAGCTCGGTATGGTGGGAGCCATGTATGAATTGCCACATACCTATGCAGAGTTGATCTGTGACGGTCACCACGTAGATCCAAAGGCCTGTGACATTTTGCTCAAGCAAAAGGGAACTGAAAATATCGCCCTTATCACGGACTGTATGACAGCTGGTGGTTTGGACGACGGTGACTACATGTTGGGAGAATTCCCAGTAGTAGTTGCTAATGGAACTGCTCGCCTCAAATCTACAGGCAATTTGGCAGGTTCTATCCTCAAACTCAAAGATGGTTTGAAGAATGTGGTCGAATGGGGCATTGCGAATCCGCATGAAGCCGTCATGATGGCTAGCCTCAACCCAGCAAAATCTGTTCACATCGATGATGTCTGTGGTCAAATCCGTGAAGGTTATGACGCTGACTTTATCGTACTGGATAAAGATTTGGAATTGGTAGCAACCTACCTAGATGGTGTGAAACGTTATCAAGCCTAAGAAGATAAAAAATAGGGGTCAATAAAGGACTCCTATTTTTATGATAGGCTGAAAAGGTATTTAAAGAAGTCTTCCTGATGGGAAAGGCAAGCAAAATCCTTTCATTGTTCTAGAAAATTCGTTATAATATACGGTACAAAGGAAGTAGTGAAAATGTATCGTGTTATAGAAATGTATGGGGATTTTGAACCGTGGTGGTTCATAGAAGGTTGGGAAGAAGATGTCATCATGAGTCAATCTTTTGACAAGTACTATGATGCTCTAAAATATTATAAATCATGCTGGTTTGAGCTGGAAAAGAAGAATCCTCTTTATAAGAGTCGGAGTGATTTGATGACTATTTTTTGGGATCCTGCTGATCAGCGCTGGTGTGATGAGTGTGATGAGTATTTGCAACAGTACCATTCTTTGGCACTTTTGCAGGATGAGCAAGTCATCCCCGATGAAAAGCTACGTCCAGGCTACGAAAAACAAACAGGTCAAGAAAAACACCGTTCTTGCCGTATGAAATGGAGATAAAAAAGTAACTTTTTAAGTTGCTTTTTTTATTTTTTTGCGAATAGTTAGATAAGGAGGGCGATATGGTACAAGAAATTGCACAGAAAATTATTGCTACTGCGAAAGAAAAGAAGGCCCAGGATATCTATCTTATCCCCAAGGAAAAGTCCTACGAGCTTCACATGCGGGTTGGAGACGAACGGTGTCTAGTTGACTCCTATGAGTTTGATGTTTTAGCTGCTGTGATTAGTCATTTTAAATTTGTGGCGGGTATGAACGTAGGAGAGAAGAGGCGTAGTCAGCTGGGGTCTTGCGACTATCAGCATGGGGAGAAGAAGTCTTCTCTGCGTTTGTCTACCGTGGGAGATTATCGGGGATATGAGAGTTTGGTCATTCGTTTGTTGCACGATGAGGAACAGGACCTGCATTTCTGGTTTCAGGATATGAACGAACTGGGTGAGCAGTACAGGCAACGGGGGCTCTACCTTTTTGCGGGTCCAGTTGGAAGTGGCAAGACGACCTTGATGCACGAATTAGCCAAGTCTCTGTTTAAAGGACAGCAGGTTATGTCCATTGAAGATCCTGTCGAGATCAAGCAAGACGACATGCTCCAGTTGCAGTTGAATGAGGCGATTGGATTGACCTATGAAAATCTGATCAAACTGTCTCTTCGGCATCGTCCTGACCTCTTGATTATCGGAGAAATTCGTGACAGTGAGACGGCGCGTGCAGTGGTCAGAGCCAGTTTGACAGGGGCGACAGTCTTTTCAACCATTCATGCCAAGAGTATCCGAGGTGTTTATGAACGCCTTCTGGAGTTGGGTGTGACGGAGGAGGAACTAGCAGTTGTCCTGCAAGGCGTCTGCTACCAGAGATTAATCGGGGGAGGAGGAATCGTTGACTTTGCAAACAAGGACTTTCAAGAGCACCAGCCAACTAGCTGGAATGAACAGATTGAGCAGCTTCTTAAAGATGGACATATCACAAGTCTTCAGGCTGAAACGGAAAAAATTAGCTACAGCTAAGCAGAAGAAAATCATCACCCTGTTTAACAATCTTTTCTCCAGTGGCTTTCATTTGGTGGAAATTACTTCTTTCTTGGGCAGAAGTGCCCTGCTGGAAAAGGACTATGTAGCCCAGATGCACCAAGGCTTGTCTCAGGGGAAATCCTTCTCAGAAATGATGGAAAGTTTGGGCTTTTCAAGTGCTATTGTGACTCAATTATCTCTAGCTGAAGTTCATGGAAATCTCCATCTGAGTCTGGGGAAGATAGAAGAATATCTGGATAATTTGTCCAAGGTCAAGAAGAAGTTAATTGAAGTAGCGACTTATCCCCTGATTTTGCTGGGATTTCTCCTGCTAATCATGTTGGGGCTCAGGAATTATTTGCTCCCCCAACTGGACAGTAGCAATATCGCCACTCAAATCATCGGCAATCTGCCGCAAATTTTTCTGGGACTAGCGCTGGTTTGCTCTCTATCTTTACTTTTAGCTCTCACTTTCTACAAAAGAAGTTCCAAAATGCGCGTCTTTTCGATGTTGGCACGGGTTCCCTTTCTAGGAATCTTTATCCAGACTTATTTGACGGCTTATTACGCTCGTGAATGGGGCAATATGATTTCACAGGGAATGGAGCTGACGCAGATTTTTCAGATCATGCAGGAACAAGGTTCCCAGCTCTTTAAAGAAATCGGTCAAGATCTGGCTCAATCCCTGCAAAATGGCCGCGAATTTTCTCAAACCATAGCGACCTATCCTTTCTTTAAAAAGGAGTTGAGTCTCATCATCGAGTATGGAGAAGTCAAGTCCAAGCTGGGGAGTGAGTTGGAAATCTATGCTGAAAAAACTTGGGAAGCCTTTTTTACCCGAGTCAACCGCACCATGAATCTGGTACAGCCACTGGTTTTTATCTTTGTGGCCATGATTATCGTTTTACTTTATGCGGCAATGCTCATGCCCATGTATCAAAATATGGAGGTAAATTTTTAAAATGAAAAAACTCATGACAAATTTAAAAAAAGCCAAGGCGAAAGCTTTCACTTTGGTAGAAATGTTAGTCGTCTTGCTAATCATCAGCGTACTCCTCTTGCTCTTTGTGCCCAATTTGACCAAGCAAAAGGATGCCGTAGATGACAAAGGAAAAGCTGCTGTTGTCAAGGTCGTGGAAAGCCAGGCAGAACTCTATCGTTTGGATAAAAATGATGACGCCAGTCTCAGCAAATTACAAGCGGACGGTCGTATCACAGCTGAGCAAGCCAAAGCTTATAAAGACTACCATGCAAAACAAAAAACAAGTCAAACTGTTGCAGATTAAGGCCTTTACTATGCTGGAAAGTCTCTTAGTTTTGGGACTTGTGAGTATCCTTGCTTTGGGCTTGTCTGGTTCTGTTCAATCCAGTTTTGCAGCGGTAGAAGAGCAGATTTTCTTTATGGAGTTTGAAGAACTCTACCGGGAAACGCAAAAACGCAGCGTAGCTAGTCAGCAAAAGACAAGTTTAAGCTTAGACGGACGGACCATTAGCAATGGCAGTCAAAACTTGACCGTTCCTAAAGGAATTCAGGCACCCTCAGGACAAAGCATTATATTTGACCGAGCTGGGGGCAATTCGTCCCTGGCTAAGGTTGAATTTCAAACCAGCAAAGGAGCGATTCGCTATCAATTATATCTAGGAAATGGAAAAATTAAACGCATTAAGGAAACAAAAAATTAAGGCAGTGATTTTACTGGAAGCGGTAGTTGCTCTAGCCGTTTTTGCCAGCATTGCGACCCTTCTTTTGGGACAAATCCAGAAAAATAGGCAGGAAGAGGCAGAAATCTTGCAAAAGGAAGAAGTCTTGCGTGTAGCTAAGATGGCTCTGCAAACAGGGCAAAATCAGGTAAACATAAATGGAGTTGAGATTCAGGTATTTGCTAGTGAAAAAGGAGTGGAGGTCTACCATGGTTCAGAGAAGTTACTCGACCTTAAAGAGCAGTAAGGTGAGAGCGTTTACTCTCTTAGAATCACTGATTGCCCTTATCGTCATTAGTGGAAGCTTACTCCTCTTTCAAGCCATGAGTCAGCTCCTCATTTCAGAAGTTCGTTACCAGCAGCAAAGCGAGCAAAAGGAGTGGCTCTTGTTTGTGGATCAACTGGAGGCAGAGTTAGAGCGTTCGCAGTTTGAAAAGGTAGAAGGCAATCGCCTCTACATGAAACAGGATGGTAAGGATATCTCTATAGGGAAATCTAAATCGGATGATTTTCGGAAGACCGATACCAGCGGACGGGGCTACCAACCTATGGTTTATGGACTCAAATCAGCTCAAATTACAGAGGGAAATCAACTGGTTCGCTTCCGTTTCCATTTTCAAAAAGGCTTAGAAAGGGAGTTCATCTATCGTGTGGAAAAAGCAAAAAGTTAAGGCAGGCGTTCTCTTATATGCAGTCACCATGGCAGCTATCTTTAGTCTGTTGTTGCAGTTTTATTTGAATCGGCAAGTCGCCCATCACAAAGACTTTGCCCTAAACAAAGAAAAGTTGATCGCTTTCGCCATGGCCAAGCGAAGTAAGGATAAAGCTGAGCAAGAAAGTGGAGAACAAGTCTTTAACTTAGGAAAAGTTAGGTATCACAATACGAAAACAGGTTTTGCAACAAGTGTTCGTATGAATAAGGGCAACTATGAATTTCTCTTTCCTCCGATGGAAACCCAAGAAAAGAAAACAGCTAAAAAGGAAGAGGTAGCGACTGATTCAAGCAATCAAGCAGGGAAGAAAAAATCAGAAGAAAAGCCTGAAAAGAAAGACAAATCCTAGTCAATTCAACTACTTTGTGCTAAACTAAAAGCATGAAACATGATTTTAATCACAAAGCAGAAACCTTTGATTCCCCTAAAAATATCTTCCTTGCAAACTTGGTTTGTCAAGCAGTTGAAGCACAGATTGATTTTCTATCAGACAAGGCAATACTGGACTTTGGTGGTGGGACGGGTCTATTAGCTTTGCCCCTAGCCAAACAGGCCAAGTCGGTTACCCTTGTGGACATTTCAGAGAAAATGCTGGAGCAAGCCCGTTTGAAAACAGAGCAACAAGAAATCAGAAATCTTCAACTCTTGGAGCAGGATTTACTGGTGAATCCCTTAGAGCAACAATTTGACCTGATTGTTGTCAGTCGGGTTCTTCATCATATGCCTGATCTAGATGCAACTCTTGCCATGTTTTACCATCACCTTAGGGAGAATGGACAAGTTCTCATCGCTGATTTTGTCAAGACAGATACCAACCACCATGGTTTTGATTTAGCTGAACTGGAAACCAAGCTCGCCCAGTTTGGTTTTTCGAGCATTGGCAGTCAGATTCTCTATAGTGCTGAAGGTCTTTTCCTAGGAAATTACGCAGAGCTCTTTTTAACAGTAGCCCAAAAATCACTCGCTGACTAAAGCAGTGATTTTTTCTCTTCAGATGGAAAAAATAGGGGAATTTTGATAAGATAGGAATATGGATTTTGAAAAAATTGAACAAGCTTATACGTATTTACTAGAGAATGTCCAAGTCATCCAAAGTGATTTGGCGACCAACTTTTATGATGCCTTAGTAGAGCAAAATAGTATCTACCTAGATGGCGAGACAGAGCTGGAGCAGGTCAAGGAGAACAATCAAGCCCTTAAGCGCTTAGCGCTTCGCAAGGAAGAGTGGCTCAAGACCTACCAGTTTCTCTTGATGAAGGCAGGACAAACGGAACCTTTACAGGCCAATCACCAGTTTACACCAGATGCCATTGCCCTCCTCTTGGTACTTGTTGTAGAAGAGTTGTTTGAACAAGAGGAAATTAGCATCCTCGAAATAGGTTCTGGTATGGGGATTTTGGGGGCTACTTTCTTGACTTCTCTCGCTAAAAAAGTAGATTACTTGGGAATTGAAGTGGATGACTTGCTGATTGATTTGGCAGCCAGTATGTCAGATGTGATTGGTTTGCAGGCTGGCTTTGTCCAAGGAGATGCCGTTCGTCCGCAAATGCTTAAAGAAAGCGACGTGGTCATCAGCGACTTGCCTGTTGGCTATTACCCAGATGATGCCATCGCTTCACGCTATCAAGTGTCTTCTAGTCAAGAACACACCTATGCCCATCATTTGCTGATGGAACAAGGCCTCAAGTACCTTAAGTCAGATGGCTATGCTATTTTTCTAGCTCCGAGTGATTTATTGACCAGCCCTCAAAGTGACTTATTAAAAGGGTGGCTCAAAGACGAAGTAAGTCTGGCTACTATCATCGCTCTGCCAGAGGATATTTTCTCAACAGCAAGCCAAGCTAAAAGTATTTTTGTTTTACAGAAGAAAAGAGATAAGGAACTAGAACCCTTTGTCTATCCTCTTACTAGCTTGCAAGATCCGTCAGTTTTGTTAACCTTTAAAGAAAATTTTCAAAATTGGAGCAAAGGTACTGAAATATAAAAGAGATTTTGTTATAATAGATGAAAACGCTTAAAAAGAGGTATCATCTTATGACAAAAACAATTGCAATCAATGCAGGAAGCTCAAGCTTGAAATGGCAACTTTATCAAATGCCTGAGGAAAAAGTTTTGGCTAAAGGCTTGATTGAACGTATTGGATTGAAAGATTCAATTTCAACAGTAAAATTTGACGGTCGTTCGGAACAACAAATTCTTGATATTGAAGACCACACACAAGCCGTTAAAATTTTATTGGATGACTTGATTCGTTTTGACATCATCAAAGGGTACGACGAGATTACAGGTGTCGGACACCGCGTCGTTGCAGGTGGTGAATATTTCAAGGAATCAACAGTTGTTGAGGGAGATGTGATAGAAAAAGTTGAGGAGTTGGGACTCTTGGCTCCTCTTCACAATCCAGCCAACGCAGCTGGAATTCGTGCATTTAAGGAACTGCTTCCAGATATTACCAGTGTTGTTGTATTCGATACTTCATTCCACACAACCATGCCAGAGAAGGCTTACCGCTATCCTCTACCAACTAAATACTACACAGAAAACAAGGTTCGTAAATACGGTGCTCATGGTACAAGTCACCAGTTTGTCGCAGGAGAAGCAGCGAAACTTTTGGGCCGTCCTCTAGAAGATTTGAAATTGATTACCTGCCATATTGGTAACGGGGCTTCTATCACAGCTGTTAAGGGTGGGAAGTCTGTGGATACTTCTATGGGATTCACACCACTTGGAGGTGTGATGATGGGAACTCGTACAGGAGATATTGACCCTGCTATCATCCCTTATCTCATGCAATATACAGAGGATTTCAATACCCCTGAAGATATTAGTCGCGTTCTCAATCGTGAATCAGGTCTCATGGGAGTTTCTGGCCAGTCAAGCGATATGCGTGATGTGATTGCTGCCATGGAAGCAGGAGACCATGATGCGACTTTAGCCTATGAAATGTACATCGATCGTATCCAAAAACATATCGGTCAATACCTTGCAGTCCTAAATGGGGCAGATGCGATTATCTTCACAGCAGGTATCGGTGAAAATGCAGCTTTGGTTCGTGAGGATGTCATTTCAGGTATCTCTTGGTTTGGTTGTGATGTGGATCCAGAAAAGAACGTCTTTAGCGTAACGGGAGACATCTCAACTGACGCAGCGAAAATCCGTGTCTTGGTTATTCCAACAGATGAGGAATTGGTGATTGCACGCGATGTTGAGCGCTTGAAAAAATAAGCAAATACACGTAAAATTAGATTGTGAAAAGAAGTTGGGAAAGAGATTTTCCAGCTTTTTTTATGTAGAAAATGTCTAAAACCTTGCTGTTATTGGCTTTTTCAAAAAATATGGTATAATAGTAGTAATTTAATAGATGGAGTTGAGTTTTGAAGAAAAGCTTTCGTGTAAAAAGAGAGAAAGATTTTAAGGCGATTTTCAAGGACGGAACAAGTTTTGCCAATCGAAAATTTGTTGTCTACCAATTGGAAAACCAGCAAAACCATTTTCGAGTAGGACTGTCCGTTAGTAAAAAACTGGGGAATGCAGTTACCAGAAATCAAATTAAGAGACGAATCCGACATATCATACAAAATGCAAAGGGGAGTCTGCTAGATCATGTCGATTTTGTTGTCATTGCTCGAAAAGGGGTGGAAACCTTGGAATATGCAGAGATGGAGAAAAACCTACTCCACGTATTAAAGTTATCAAAGATTTACCAGGAAGGAAATGGGAGTGAAAAAGAAACTACAGTTGACTAGTTTGTTGGGCTTGTCCTTGTTTATCATGACAGCCTGTGCAACAAATGGTACAGCTAGCGATATAACAGCAGACTCAACAGACTTTTGGAGCAAATTCGTCTATTTTTTTGCTGAAATTATCCGCTTTTTGTCCTTTGACATTAGTATCGGAGTGGGGATTATCCTCTTTACGATTTTGATCCGGACGATTTTATTGCCGGTCTTTCAGACACAGATGGTTGCCTCTAGAAAAATGCAAGAGGCTCAACCACGCATCAAGGCTTTGCGAGAGCAATATCCGGGTCGTGATATGGAAAGTAGAACCAAGCTAGACCAGGAGATGCGTAAGGTTTATAAAGAGTTAGGGATCAAACATTCATCCTCTCTCTGGCCGATTTTAATACAAATGCCGGTTCTCTTGGCACTCTTTCAAGCCTTGAGTCGAGTAGACTTTTTGAAAACAGGTCACTTTTTATGGATTAATTTGGGAGGAGTAGATACAAGTTTTGTCCTTCCGATTTTGGCGGCAGTCTTTACCTTCTTGAGTAGCTGGTTATCGAATAAAGCTTTGTCCGAAAAAAGTGGAGCTACGACAGGGATGATGTATGGTATGCCCGTATTGATCTTTGTTTTTGCCATCTCCGCCCCAAGTGGTGTAGCTTTGTACTGGGCTGTATCCAATGCTTACCAAGTTCTGCAAACCTATTTCTTGAACAATCCTTTCAAGATTATTGCTGAAAGAGAAGCGGTGGCGCAAGCAGAAAAAGATTTAGAAGGCAAGAAGAGAAGAGCTTTGAAAAAAGCACAGAAAAAGAAAAAATAAGGAGGAATCTGGTAATGGTATTATTTACAGGTTCAACGGTTGAAGAAGCAATCCAAAAAGGATTGAAAGAATTAGACATTCCAAGAATGAAGGCCCACATCAAGGTCGTTTCAAAAGAGAAAAAAGGATTCTTAGGCTTGTTTGGTAAGAAGCCAGCTCAAGTTGATATCGAAGCCATTAGTGAAACGACAGTGATCAAAGCCAATCAGCAGGCCATTAAAGGGGTTCCAAAAGAAGTTAATGAAAAAAATGAACCCGTGAAAACAGTAAGTGAAGCAACTGTTGATTTGGGGCATGTAGTGGAAGCAATTAAGAAGATTGAAGAAGAAGGTCAAGGTGTCTCTGAAGAGGTCAAGGCTGAAATCCTGAAAAATGAAAAACATGCCAGCACGATTTTGGAAGAAACAGGCCATATTTCAATTTTAAATGAATTGGAACCAGAGGATACTGCCGAGGAAGTGGAATCTGCTCCAGAAAAAGAAACTGAAACGCAGGAAGCAACAAGCCAATCTTTGGAAGATTTAGGCTTGAAAGTAGAACCAAGTTATGACATCGAACAAGTGGCAACTGAAGTAGCTAACTACGTTCAAACCATTGTAGATGATATGGATGTTGAAGGGACGATTTCAAGTGACTACAATCGCCGCACCATCAATCTTCAAATTGACACGAATGAACCAGGCCGTATTATCGGCTATCACGGAAAAGTCTTGAAAGCTCTTCAACTATTGGCGCAAAATTACCTTTATAATCGCTATTCAAGAACCTTCTACATCACAATCAATGTCAATGATTACGTTGAACACCGTGCAGAAGTCTTGCAAACCTACGCTCAAAAATTGGCGACTCGCGTTTTAGAAGAAGGGCGTAGCCAACAAACTGATCCAATGTCAAATAGCGAACGCAAGATTATCCATCGCATTATTTCACGCATGGATGGCGTGACGAGTTACTCTGAAGGTGACGAGCCAAATCGCTATGTTGTCGTAGATGCAGAATAAGCAAAGCAAAATCAGGTTCATCCTGATTTTTTGCTAGGAAAGGAAAGATTCAGATATGCTGAAAGCAGTTAGAGAATACCTATCATTTGCAGGAGTTCAGTACCGTAATCCTGATAAAGCTGGCGATGAAAGAGAAAAGATGTTGGATTTGCGGCAAAAAGGTCAAGAGGCTCGGAAGTCTTTTACAGAACTTGCCAATACCTTTCAAGCTAATCATCCAGAATGGCAACTGCAACAGACTAGTCAGTGGATGAACCAAGCGCAACGCTTGCGGCCGCATTTCTGGGCCTATCTACAGAGAGACGGACAAGTGACAGAACCTATGATGGCTCTTCGTTTGTATGGAACACCTGCTGACTTTGGGATTTCTTTGGAAGTCAGTTTCATCGAGCGCAAGAAAGACGAACAGACCTTAGACAAACAAGCCAAGGTTTTAGAACTTCCAGTGGTAGAAGGAATTTATTATCTAGTCTACTCAAATGGGGAAAGTCATAAGGTGGAGGCTAATGAAGAAAATCGTCGTACTTTACGAGAGAAGTTGAGAAATCAGGAAGTTCGTAAAGTCTTAGTCAAGTCAGATGTTTCCCTCATTGAAAATCAGTCAGTAGAAGCGATATTGGAGGAGCTAGAAGATGCTTATACGCGCTTGCTCCCTTACTATGAGGTGACGAGGGAATAGACAAATTAAATGTGTTAGATGAACGCAAATTGTTTTATTGCTATTCTATGCATTTTTTCATATAATAGTAAAATAGGATGTGTGATTCATTAATCACCTCAAAGAGAAAGGAAATTCTATGTCAAATCTATCTGTTAATGCAATTCGTTTTCTAGGTATTGACGCCATCAACAAAGCAAACTCAGGTCACCCAGGGGTGGTTATGGGGGCTGCTCCAATGGCCTATAGCCTCTTTACAAAGCAACTTCGTATCAATCCAGCTCAACCAAACTGGATCAACCGCGACCGTTTTATTCTTTCAGCAGGACACGGCTCTATGCTCCTTTATGCCCTTCTTCACCTTTCTGGTTTTGAAGATGTTAGCATGGATGAAGTCAAGAACTTCCGCCAATGGGGTTCAAAAACGCCAGGTCACCCAGAATTTGGACATACTGCAGGGGTTGACGCTACAACTGGTCCTCTAGGTCAAGGGATTTCGACTGCCACTGGTTTTGCCCAAGCAGAACGTTTCTTAGCAGCCAAATATAACCGCGAAGGCTACAATCTCTTTGATCACTACACTTATGTAATTTGTGGAGATGGTGACTTGATGGAAGGTGTCTCAAGTGAGGCGGCTTCATACGCAGGCTTGCAAAAACTTGACAAGTTGGTGGTTCTTTATGATTCAAATGACATCAACTTGGATGGTGAAACAAAGGATTCCTTTACTGAAAGTGTTCGTGACCGTTACAATGCCTACGGTTGGCACACAGCCTTGGTTGAAGATGGGACAGACTTGGAAGCAATCCATGCTGCTATCGAAATAGCTAAGGCTTCAGGAAAACCATCTTTGATTGAAGTGAAGACTGTTATTGGATACGGTTCTCCAAACAAACAAGGAACTAATGCGGTACACGGTGCTCCTCTTGGAGCAGATGAAACTGCGGCTACTCGCCAAGCTCTTGGTTGGGACTATGAACCATTTGAAATCCCAGCTGAAGTTTACGCTGATTTCAAAGAAAATGTTGCAGACCGTGGCGCATCAGCTTATCAAGCTTGGACAAAATTAGTTGCTGATTATAAAGAAGCTTATCCCGAACTTGCTGCAGAAGTCGAAGCCATCATCGACGGACGCGACCCAGTTGAGGTAACTCCAGCAGACTTCCCAGCATTAGAAAACGGCTTCTCTCAAGCAACTCGCAACTCAAGTCAAGATGCCTTGAACATTGTAGCTGCCAAGTTGCCAACTTTCTTAGGTGGTTCAGCTGACCTCGCTCACTCAAACATGACTTATATCAAGACTGACGGACTTCAAGATGATGCCAATCGCTTAAACCGTAACATTCAGTTTGGTGTTCGTGAATTTGCAATGGGAACAATCTTGAACGGGATGGCCCTTCATGGTGGACTTCGTGTATACGGTGGTACTTTCTTTGTCTTCTCTGACTATGTGAAAGCAGCTGTCCGCTTGTCAGCCTTGCAAGGACTTCCTGTGACTTATGTCTTTACCCACGATTCGATTGCAGTTGGTGAAGATGGTCCAACGCACGAACCAGTTGAACACTTAGCAGGTCTCCGTGCCATGCCAAATCTAAACGTTTTCCGCCCAGCAGATGCGCGTGAAACTCAAGCAGCTTGGTACCTTGCCGTGACAAGCGAAAAAACACCAACTGCCCTTGTCTTGACACGTCAAAACTTGACTGTCGAAGAAGGAACAAACTTTGACAAAGTTGCGAAAGGTGCCTATGTTGTCTATGAAAATGCAGCAGACTTTGACACTATCTTGATTGCGACTGGTTCAGAGGTGAATTTGGCGGTCGCAGCTGCCAAAGAATTGGCAAACCAAGGTGCAAAAGTCCGTGTAGTCAGCATGCCATCGACAGATGTCTTCGATGCTCAAGACGCAGCTTACAAGGAAGAAATCCTTCCAAATGCAGTTCGCCGTCGTGTTGCAGTCGAAATGGGTGCAACCCAAAACTGGTACAAATATGTTGGTCTTGATGGTGCCGTTCTCGGTATTGATACCTTTGGAGCATCTGCCCCAGCACCAAAAGTATTGGCAGAGTACGGATTTACAGTTGAAAATCTAGTCAAAGTCGTTCAAAACTTGAAATAATCGCAGAAATCAGAGTGAAAACTCTGATTTTTTATAACCATAAAAACAAGGCACAATCTTGTAAAAGTAGTTGAAATTTGATATAGTAGTCCTATGTAAAATACAAAGGAGAAAACAATGGATCCAAATATTACTTTTTTAATCATGCTTGTAGGTATGTTTGCCTTAATGTTCTTTATGCAACGTTCTCAAAAGAAACAAGCTCAAAAGCGTATGGAAAGCTTGAACAAGCTTCAAAAAGGCTATGAAGTGATCACAATCGGTGGACTCTACGGAACAGTGGATGAAGT
This sequence comes from Streptococcus oralis, assembly GCF_006175905.1. Lineage (GTDB taxonomy): Bacteria > Bacillota > Bacilli > Lactobacillales > Streptococcaceae > Streptococcus > Streptococcus oralis_BG. Next base: position 492,123 of record NZ_SSNB01000001.1, on the reverse strand, counting down.
CGATACTGAGAAACAAACAATCGTACTAGACGTAGATGGTGTTTATTTGACTTTTGAATTAGCTGCTATCAAGACAGTGTTGCCACTCAAAGAAGCTGTGACACCAGAAGGAGCAGTTATTGACGAAAGTGGAGCAATCGAAGAATAAAACGGGATTCTATCACTCCCGTTTTTCTATGATATGAGAGGAAAAGGGATGAAAAAAATAGTATTTGTGTGTTTAGGAAATATCTGTCGCAGCCCGATGGCAGAGTTTGTGATGAAGTCCATGACGAGTGATTATCAAATTGAGAGTCGTGCAACTTCGTCTTGGGAACACGGCAATCCGATTCATAAGGGAACGCAAGGGATTTTCCAACAGTATCAGATTCCTTATGACAAAGACAAAACATCGCTTCAGATTGGCAGAGAAGACTTTGAGTTGTTTGATTATATTATCGGTATGGATGCTTCAAACCTTTCAGATTTGCGACAAATGTGTCCTCAAGAACAAGAGCACAAGATTTATGCTTTTGCATCTGAAAGTGTTCCAGACCCATGGTATACAGGAGATTTTGAAGAAACCTACGAGCGCATCACAAGTGGATGTCAAAGCTGGTTAGATCGTCTAGAAAATGAGAGTGACAATGGAAAAGTTTAAAGAAATCTTTGAAAAATATCGAGTATATCTAACTCGCCCGCGTATAGAGATTGCAACAGTTCTTCTAATCGCTATCTGTGCCGTGTCAGTTTTTCTACTAAACACACCCAAAAAGGGTGTCCTGACACTTGATAATGGTGCGCTTGTTTATGATGGCACCTTGGTACGAGGGAAAATGAATGGTCAAGGAACCCTGACCTTTGAAAATGGAGACCAATATACAGGTGCTTTCAATAATGGTGCCTTTAATGGAAAAGGGACTTTCCAATCAAAAGATGGCTGGAAATACGAAGGTGATTTTGTAAATGGTCAGGCTGAAGGTCAAGGGAAGTTGACTACAGAGCAAGAAGTCGTTTATGAAGGAACCTTTAAGCAAGGCGTTTTTCAGCAAAAACAGTAGTCTCCAAGTTAGGAGACTATTTTTTAAAACCAGCAAGAAAGCGCTTTCTTTGTTTGGATTCGATAACTAACTATCAACTAGAAAAACTTTGTGAAATAAAAAAATTTTCTCCATAATTTCACAATCATCCGGCCAAAACTCTATTGCATAGCTATATTGAGAAAAAAGTCACAATCTCAGAAAAATTCTTTGTGAAATACTTATGAAACTGTTTACAAAGCATAAAAAAAGAGTTATAATAAACTTGTGAAATAATTAACAAAGGGTAACATCCTTAAAGGCTATGGAGGGTAATATGGCTGATAAAAAAACAGTAACACCAGAGGAAAAGCAACTTGCTGCTGAGAAGCATGTCGACGGTCTCGTGAAAAAAGCCTTGGTTGCGCTTGATGAAATGCGCAAGTTGAACCAAGAGCAAGTTGACTATATCGTGGCAAAAGCTTCGGTTGCAGCACTTGACGCACATGGTATCCTTGCACAACATGCAGTTGAAGAAACTGGCCGTGGGGTATTTGAAGACAAGGCAACAAAAAACCTATTTGCCTGTGAACACGTAGTGAACAATATGCGTGGAGTTAAAACAGTTGGAGTTATTGAAGATGATCCAATTACAGGTTTGACAAAGATTGCGGAGCCTGTCGGGGTAATCTGTGGTGTCACTCCTACAACAAACCCAACTTCAACAGCGATTTTCAAATCACTCATTGCTTTGAAAACACGTAACCCAATCGTTTTCGCTTTCCACCCATCAGCTCAAGAATCATCAGCACACGCAGCACAAATCGTTCGCGATGCAGCCATCGCAGCCGGTGCACCTGAAAACTGTGTACAATGGATTACAAAGCCATCTATGGAAGCAACTGGAGCGCTAATGAACCACGAAGGTGTTGCAACTATTCTTGCAACTGGTGGGAATGCTATGGTTAAAGCTGCATACTCATGTGGAAAACCAGCTCTTGGGGTAGGTGCCGGAAACGTTCCTGCCTATGTAGAAAAATCTGCTGACCTTCGTCAAGCTGCTCATGATATCGTTATGTCTAAATCATTTGATAATGGGATGGTCTGTGCATCAGAACAAGCTGTTATCATTGATAAAGAAGTATATGACGAATTTGTAGAAGAATTCAAATCATATCACACTTACTTTGTAAACAAGAAAGAAAAAGCACTTCTTGAAGAATTCTGTTTTGGCGTGAAAGCTAATAGCAAAAACTGTGCAGGTGCTAAACTAAATGCAAACATTGTTGGTAAACCAGCAGCATGGATTGCTGAACAAGCAGGATTTAGCGTTCCAGAAGGAACAAACATCTTGGCTGCAGAATGTGCAGAAGTAGGACCAAAAGAACCATTGACTCGTGAAAAATTGTCACCAGTTATCGCTGTCCTAAAAGCTGAAGATACAGAAGACGGTCTGACAAAAGCTCGTCAAATGGTTGAGTTTAACGGACTTGGTCACTCAGCAGCCATCCATACAAAAGACGAAGCTCTTGCTAAACGCTTTGGTACAGAAATCAAAGCAATGCGTATTATCTGGAACTCTCCATCTACTTTCGGTGGTATCGGTGACGTATACAATGCCTTCATTCCATCATTGACACTTGGATGTGGTTCATATGGACACAATTCAGTCGGTGATAATGTGAGTGCGATCAACCTTCTAAACATCAAGAAAGTAGGGAAACGTAGAAATAATATGCAGTGGTTTAAAGTTCCTTCAAAAATTTACTTCGAACGCAATTCTATCCAATACCTTCAAACATGTGAAGATATTGAACGCGTTATGATTGTTACAGACAAATCGATCGAAAAACTTGGTTTTGTTCAACGCATTATTGACCAATTGAACAAACGCAGCAACCGTGTAACTGTCCAAGTCTTCTCAGATGTTGAACCAGACCCAGATATCACAACTGTAGAACGTGGTACTGAAGTGATGAGGGCGTTTGAACCAGACACAATCATCGCTCTTGGTGGTGGTTCTCCAATGGACGCAGCCAAAGTAATGTGGCTCTTCTACGAACAACCACAAATCGACTTCCGTGACTTGGTTCAAAAATTCATGGACATCCGTAAACGTGCCTTCCGCTTCCCATCACTTGGTAAAAAAGCGAAATACATTGGTATTCCAACAACTTCAGGTACAGGTTCAGAAGTAACACCATTTGCCGTTATCTCTGATAAGAAAAACAATCGTAAATACCCATTGGCTGACTACTCATTGACACCAACTATTGCGATTGTTGACCCTGCTTTGGTTGAGTCAGTTCCAGACTTCATTGCTGCGGACACAGGTATGGACGTCTTGACTCACGCGACTGAAGCTTACACTTCAAACTTTGCTAACGACTACACAGACGGTATCGCCCTTCAAACAATCAAACTTGTCTTTGAATGGTTGGAAAAATCTGTTAAGACAGCTGATCCAGAAGCTCGCGAAAAAATGCACAATGCATCTACAATGGCTGGTATGGCCTTTGCCAATGCCTTCCTTGGTATGAGCCACTCAATGGCCCACAAGATCGGTGCGGTTCACCATACTGTTCACGGACGTACAAACGCAATCTTGCTTCCATACGTTATCCGTTACAATGGTACTCGCCCATCTAAGACGACTACATGGCCTAAGTATAACTACTGGAAAGCTGACGAAAAATTCCAAGATATTGCTAGAATGCTTGGATTGCCTCACTCAACTCCAGAAGAAGCGGTTGAAGCGTATGCTAAAGCAGTTTACGATCTTGGTGAAGCAGTTGGAATCACAATGAACTTCAAAGGCTTTGGAATCGATGAAAAAGCTTGGAAAGACAGCTTGCATGAAATTGCCTTGCTTGCTTATGAAGACCAATGTTCACCTGCTAACCCACGCTTGCCAATGGTAGCTGACATGGAAGAAATCATGGCAGATGCTTACTATGGTTATGCAGAACGTCCAGGACGTCGTAAATAATCGTTTATCAGCCTAGAGGCAGGAGTTATCCTGTCTCTTTTTTGTAAACTCTGAAAGAGTTGAAATTGTAGTTTCACCTTGATAATGAAGAGAATATGCAGATATTATAAAAGATTCTAGAGATATGCTTTGGAAATAAAAGAATGGATGAATAAAAAGGGGGAGAAAAAGTAGAAAAGCAGGAGAGAAAATCAACGCCCGTACTTGCAATTAAACTCAAATAGTTATATAATAGGTTTGTTGAAAGGTGATTTGTAGTGATTCAAGTTACTCTTTTCACAATAAAAATTTCATGATTTTCATAAGGAGGAAATCACTAATGGTAGTTAAAGTTGGTATTAACGGTTTCGGACGTATCGGTCGTCTTGCTTTCCGCCGTATCCAAAACGTAGAAGGTGTTGAAGTTACTCGCATCAACGACCTTACAGATCCAGTTATGCTTGCACACTTGTTGAAATACGACACAACTCAAGGTCGTTTTGACGGTACTGTAGAAGTTAAAGAAGGTGGATTCGAAGTTAACGGTAAATTCGTTAAAGTTTCTGCTGAACGTGATCCAGAACAAATCGACTGGGCTACTGACGGTGTAGAAATCGTTCTTGAAGCAACTGGTTTCTTTGCTAAGAAAGCAGCGGCTGAAAAACACTTGCACGCTGGAGGAGCTAAAAAAGTTGTTATCACTGCTCCTGGTGGAAACGATGTTAAAACAGTTGTATTTAACACTAACCACGACGTTCTTGACGGTACTGAAACAGTTATCTCAGGTGCTTCATGTACTACAAACTGCTTGGCTCCAATGGCTAAAGCTCTTCAAGACAACTTCGGTGTTGTAGAAGGATTGATGACTACTATCCACGCTTACACTGGTGACCAAATGATCCTTGACGGACCACACCGTGGTGGTGACCTTCGCCGTGCTCGCGCTGGTGCTGCAAACATCGTTCCTAACTCAACTGGTGCTGCTAAAGCTATCGGTCTTGTAATCCCAGAATTGAACGGTAAACTTGACGGATCTGCACAACGTGTTCCAACTCCAACTGGATCAGTTACTGAATTGGTAGCAGTTCTTGAAAAGAACGTTACTGTTGATGAAGTGAACGCAGCTATGAAAGCAGCTTCAAACGAATCATACGGTTACACAGAAGATCCAATCGTATCTTCAGATATCGTAGGTATGTCTTACGGTTCATTGTTTGACGCAACTCAAACTAAAGTTCTTGATGTTGACGGTAAACAATTGGTTAAAGTTGTATCATGGTACGACAACGAAATGTCATACACTGCACAACTTGTACGTACTCTTGAATACTTCGCAAAAATCGCTAAATAATTCTTGAGTCGATAAAAGCAAGGCCTTCTGGTCTTGCTTTTTTGTATAGAAAAATGAATGATAGTGTCATCCATTTTGTTTTAATTCTATTTCGAAAGTATCCGAGAGGGCAGTGAAACTCAATTTTTCTAAGGTGAGTGGATGAGTAAAGGAGAGTCGAAAGGCGTGGAGCATCAGCCGGCTCGTTTTTGATCTAGAGTTATAGAGAGGATCGCCCAGGATAGGATGCTTGTGATGAGAGAGGTGAACACGGATTTGATGTGTTCGACCGGTCTTTAGTTTGCAACGAACAAGGGTAGTCTTGTTTGGGAATTGTTTTAATCGACTGATATGTGTTTCAGCATATTGTCCATTTTTTGCATCAACTATTCTTTTTCTACGATCGTGTCGATCACGACCAATTTTATCTCGAAAGACAAGTTCTTTACTCTCTACTCGCCCTTCTATAAGTGCCCAGTACTCACGAGCGATTTCCTTTTTTTCCAACAAACGATTGAGAATGGGTAAGATAAAAGGATTTTTAGCAAAAAGCACTAAACCGCTTGTTTCCATATCCAGGCGATGAACGACATAGCAGGTTTGGCCAACGTAGGCAGAGACGTGATTGAGAAGAGCAATTTCACCAGGTTGATTTCCGTGAGTTTTCATTCCTTCTGGCTTGTTGACGATAATGAGATGTTGGTCTTGGTAAATCTCTTGAACGAGGTCTAGATTGCCCCAAAGGATTTCTTTTTTGGGATAATCTTCCTCGTCAAAAGTCAACTGACAAATGTCACCTGGTTTCACCATTTCGTTCCAGTGAACTTGTTTTTGATTGATCAAGATGTTCTTCTTGATTCTTAGAAAATGGCGAATCTTTCTAGGAATGAGAAGTTGTTCCTCTAGAAATTGTTTGACCGTCATTTGAGGCAAGGATTCAGGTAATGTAAATATGAATTGCATACAGATATTGTAACAAAAAAAGCCCTATTTGGATAGGGAGTAGCTAAATTCTTGAGTTCCTATGGTGAAGATGATAAAATAAACGCATGAAATTAGATAAATTATTTGAGAAGTTTCTTTCTCTCTTTAAAAAAGAAACGAATGAATCAGTGGAGTCTGATTCGACTAGTATGCGTCGTTCACGGAGCGATAGAAAAAAATTGTCCCAAGTAGGCCCAATTCGGAAATTTTGGCGTCGTTATCATCTGACAAAAATCGTCATCATTTTAGGGTTAAGTGCAGGTTTGCTAGTAGGGACCTACCTATTTGCAATAGCCAAGTCTGCCAATGTCAATGATTTACAAAATGCCCTGAAAACGCGAACTCTGATTTTTGACCGCGAAGAAAAAGAGGCAGGAGCCCTATCAGGCCAAAAGGGAACCTATGTTGAACTGACAGATATCAGTAAAGACTTGCAGAATGCTGTCGTCGCGACAGAGGATCGTTCCTTTTATAAAAATGATGGAATTAACTACGGTCGTTTCTTTCTAGCCATCCTTACAGCAGGTCGCTCTGGAGGGGGGTCTACCATCACTCAACAGTTGGCGAAAAATGCCTATCTTTCCCAGGACCAGACCGTTGAACGGAAGGCCAAGGAGTTTTTCCTTGCCTTAGAGTTGACAAAGAAATACAGCAAGGAGCAAATCCTTACTATGTACCTCAATAACGCCTACTTTGGAAATGGGGTATGGGGTGTTGAAGATGCAAGTAAGAAATATTTCGGTGTATCCGCTTCACAACTATCGCTTGACCAGGCGGCCACTCTAGCAGGGATGCTCAAGGGACCAGAATTGTATAATCCATTAAATTCTGTTGAAACTTCAACCAACCGTAGAGATACTGTTTTGCAAAATATGGTTGCAGCGGGTTATATTGATAAAAATCAAGAAACCGAAGCGGCTGGAGTAGATATGGCTTCTCAACTGCAAGATAAGTATGAAGGCAAGGTTTCAGATTATCGTTACCCGTCCTATTTTGATGCAGTTGTCAACGAAGCGGTTTCCAAGTACAATCTCACAGAAGAAGAGATTGTCAACAACGGCTATCGAATCTACACAGAGCTTGACCAAAACTACCAAGCAAACATGCAGGTTATTTATGAAAACACTGCGCTATTTCCAACAGCAGAAGACGGAACGCATGCCGAATCAGGTAGTGTCGCTCTAGAACCCAAGACTGGTGGAGTGCGTGGAGTTGTTGGTCGTGTAGCTGGTGATGACAAGCCAGGCTTCCGCAATTTTAACTATGCCACTCAGTCTAAGCGTAGCCCAGGCTCAACCATTAAACCTTTAGTTGTTTATACACCCGCAGTAGAAGCAGGATGGGCCTTGAACAAGCAACTGGATAATCATACAATGCAGTACAACAGTTATCAAGTAGACAACTATGCGGGTATTAAGACATCTCCAGAAGTACCTATGTATCAGGCCTTGGCGGAATCACTCAACCTACCGGCAGTGGCGACTGTAAATGAATTAGGTATTGACAAAGCTTTTGATGCTGGGGAGAGATTTGGTCTGAATATGGAAAAAGTTGACCGAGTTCTTGGAGTTGCTCTTGGTGGAGGTGTGGAGACGAATCCTCTCCAGATGGCGCAAGCCTATGCAGCCTTTGCCAATGGAGGTCTAATGCCTGAAGCACATTTCATCACTCGTATTGAAAATGCCAGCGGTCAGGTCATCAAGAGTCATAAAAACTCCCAAAAACGAGTGATTGATAAGTCGGTAGCCGATAAAATGACCAGCATGATGCTAGGAACATTTACCAATGGTACGGGAATTAGTTCGTCACCAGCGGATTACGTTATGGCTGGTAAAACAGGTACGACTGAAGCTGTTTTCAACCCGGAATATACCAGTGACCAGTGGGTGATCGGCTATACTCCAGATGTTGTAATCAGCCACTGGCTCGGCTTCCCAACAACAGATGAGAACCATTATCTAGCAGGTTCGACCTCCAATGGAGCAGCCCATGTCTTTAGAAGTATGGCTAATACCATTTTGCCATACACTCCAGGTAGCACCTTTACTGTTGAGAATGCCTATAAACAAAATGGGATTGAACCAGAAAATACGAAAAAGCAGGCCGTTGAAAATGAGACAAACCAGTCTGAAGATCCGATAGGAGATATTCGTAGTCGTGCACAAAATCTTGTAGATGAAGCAGGACGTGCGATTTCAGAAGCTAAAATAAAAGAAAAAGCTCAGACAATATGGGACTCAATCCTTAATCTATTTCGTTAAGAGGCTTGTCAAAGCCTAGGTTTCTTGTTATAATAGATAAGATGGAGGCGTTATGGCACTAAAAAAAGCAAGCCTAGCTTGTGCAGTTTGTGGTTCAAGGAATTACTCAATCAAAATTAGTGGGAACCCCAAGCCAACACGACTAGAAGTAAATAAATTTTGTAAACATTGTGGGAAATATACGACACATAGAGAAACGAGATAGGAGAGAACGATGGGTTTTATTAAGGATATTTTTAAACTTCTTAAAGAAACAACTTGGCCAACTCGCAAAGAAAGCTGGAGAGATTTTCGCTCTATTATGGAATACACAGCCTTCTTTGTGGTCATCATTTACATTTTTGACCAGTTGATTGTATCAGGTTTGATTCGATTTATTAACATTTTTTAGAAGAGAAGCGGAGAACTTCTGCTAGCTTTCTTCTATATATGTATGAAAGGAAATATCATGGATAGTTTTGACAAGGGATGGTTTGTTCTACAAACTTATTCTGGCTATGAAAATAAGGTAAAAGAAAATCTATTGCAACGTGCGCAAACATATAACATGTTGGATAATATTCTACGCGTTGAGATTCCAACACAAACCGTGCAAGTTGAGAAAAATGGAAAGAAAAAAGAAATTGAAGAGAATCGCTTTCCAGGTTATGTCCTTGTAGAAATGGTCATGACCGATGAAGCATGGTTCGTTGTTCGAAACACACCTAACGTAACAGGATTCGTCGGCTCACACGGGAACAGATCAAAACCAACTCCACTATTGGAACAAGAAATTCGTGATATTCTGGTTTCAATGGGACAAACTGTTCAAGAGTTTGATATTGATGTTGAAGTTGGCCAGACAGTCCGAATTATTGATGGCGCTTTTGCAGACTACACAGGTAAAATTACTGAAATTGATAACAACAAAGTGAAGATGATTATCTCTATGTTTGGTAATGATACGATTGCAGAAGTGAATCTCAACCAAATTGCAGAATTATAACCCCAGAGAGGCTTTGCCTCTCTTTTTATGTGCTGTTGAGGGAGGAAGAAGTATAAAACAGAGGAAGTAGACCCATGGACTCGCGCATTTTGTTAAACTAAATGCAGAAAGGAGAGGTCTATGAATCTAAAAGACTTATATGAAGAAAGCAAGGGAATCGTCCATAAGTGTCGCAAAGATTATCATTTGCATCTGTGGGAGAAAGAGGACTGGGACCAGGAAGGCATGTTATGTCTGTATGAGCTGGTGAGTCGCAATCCAGAGTTACTAGAGGGCGAGCGCCATCGACTTTATGTTTGCTTTAAAACAAAGTTTAGAAATCGTATCCTAGATTACATCCGTAAACAGGAAAGCCACAAGCGCCGTTTTGACAAAGAACCCTATGAAGAGGTGAGTGAGATTAGCCATCGTCTAGGAGAAAAAGGACTCAGGCTGGACGATTATTATCTCTTTCACGAACTTCTAAAGCATTACAAATCAAAGCAGAGTATGGAAAAACAAGAATCAATAGATCGTCTAATGGGAGGAGAAGTCTTTAGAGGACGTAAAGCTCTCCTGAGAGAACTTTCCCTAATCTTTTCAGAATTTCGGTAAAGAGGAAAAAAGTTCTTGACAAAGGTAAAAAAGTAGGTATAATAGAAAGAGTTGAAAAGCTCAAGGTCCGTTGGTCAAGGGGTTAAGACACCGCCTTTTCACGGCGGTAACACGGGTTCGAATCCCGTACGGACTATGGTGTATTGCGGTTAAAAAAACTTGAAAAAAGTTTAAAAAATCTGTTGACAGAGGCAGGTAGCTGTGATATACTAATATAGTTGTCGCTCGAGAGCAATTGAGTGACAAAGACCTTTGAAAACTGAACAAGACGAACCAATGTGCAGGGCACTATAACTGAGGTTATAGTACTGAACAATGAAAAAACAATAAATCTGTCAGTGACAGAAATGAGTGAGAACTCAAACTTTTAATGAGAGTTTGATCCTGGCTCAGGACGAACGCTGGCGGCGTGCCTAATACATGCAAGTAGAACGCTGAAGGAGGAGCTTGCTCTTCTGGATGAGTTGCGAACGGGTGAGTAACGCGTAGGTAACCTGCCTGGTAGCGGGGGATAACTATTGGAAACGATAGCTAATACCGCATAAGAGTAGATGTTGCATGACATTTGCTTAAAAGGTGCAATTGCATCACTACCAGATGGACCTGCGTTGTATTAGCTAGTTGGTGAGGTAACGGCTCACCAAGGCAACGATACATAGCCGACCTGAGAGGGTGATCGGCCACACTGGGACTGAGACACGGCCCAGACTCCTACGGGAGGCAGCAGTAGGGAATCTTCGGCAATGGACGGAAGTCTGACCGAGCAACGCCGCGTGAGTGAAGAAGGTTTTCGGATCGTAAAGCTCTGTTGTAAGAGAAGAACGAGTGTGAGAGTGGAAAGTTCACACTGTGACGGTATCTTACCAGAAAGGGACGGCTAACTACGTGCCAGCAGCCGCGGTAATACGTAGGTCCCGAGCGTTGTCCGGATTTATTGGGCGTAAAGCGAGCGCAGGCGGTTAGATAAGTCTGAAGTTAAAGGCTGTGGCTTAACCATAGTACGCTTTGGAAACTGTTTAACTTGAGTGCAAGAGGGGAGAGTGGAATTCCATGTGTAGCGGTGAAATGCGTAGATATATGGAGGAACACCGGTGGCGAAAGCGGCTCTCTGGCTTGTAACTGACGCTGAGGCTCGAAAGCGTGGGGAGCAAACAGGATTAGATACCCTGGTAGTCCACGCCGTAAACGATGAGTGCTAGGTGTTAGACCCTTTCCGGGGTTTAGTGCCGCAGCTAACGCATTAAGCACTCCGCCTGGGGAGTACGACCGCAAGGTTGAAACTCAAAGGAATTGACGGGGGCCCGCACAAGCGGTGGAGCATGTGGTTTAATTCGAAGCAACGCGAAGAACCTTACCAGGTCTTGACATCCCTCTGACCGCTCTAGAGATAGAGTTTTCCTTCGGGACAGAGGTGACAGGTGGTGCATGGTTGTCGTCAGCTCGTGTCGTGAGATGTTGGGTTAAGTCCCGCAACGAGCGCAACCCCTATTGTTAGTTGCCATCATTCAGTTGGGCACTCTAGCGAGACTGCCGGTAATAAACCGGAGGAAGGTGGGGATGACGTCAAATCATCATGCCCCTTATGACCTGGGCTACACACGTGCTACAATGGCTGGTACAACGAGTCGCAAGCCGGTGACGGCAAGCTAATCTCTTAAAGCCAGTCTCAGTTCGGATTGTAGGCTGCAACTCGCCTACATGAAGTCGGAATCGCTAGTAATCGCGGATCAGCACGCCGCGGTGAATACGTTCCCGGGCCTTGTACACACCGCCCGTCACACCACGAGAGTTTGTAACACCCGAAGTCGGTGAGGTAACCTTTTAGGAGCCAGCCGCCTAAGGTGGGATAGATGATTGGGGTGAAGTCGTAACAAGGTAGCCGTATCGGAAGGTGCGGCTGGATCACCTCCTTTCTAAGGATAAGGAACTGCACATTGGTCTTGTTTAGTCTTGAGAGGTCTTGTGGGGCCTTAGCTCAGCTGGGAGAGCGCCTGCTTTGCACGCAGGAGGTCAGCGGTTCGATCCCGCTAGGCTCCATTGGTGAGAGATCACCAAGTAATGCACATTGAAAATTGAATATCTATATCAAATAGTAACAAGAAAATAAACCGAAACGCTGTAGTATTAAAAGAGTTTATGACTGAAAGGTCAAAAAATAAGGTTAAGTTAATAAGGGCGCACGGTGGATGCCTTGGCACTAGGAGCCGAAGAAGGACGTGACAAACGACGATATGCCTTGGGTAGCTGTAAGTAAGCGATGATCCAGGGATTTCCGAATGGGGGAACCCAACAGGTACTACCTGTTACCCATATCTGTTAAGGATATGAGGAGGAAGACGCAGTGAACTGAAACATCTAAGTAGCTGCAGGAAGAGAAAGCAAAAGCGATTGCCTTAGTAGCGGCGAGCGAAACGGCAGGAGGGCAAACCGAAGAGTTTACTCTTCGGGGTTGTAGGACTGCAATGTGGACTCAAAGATTATAGAAGAATGATTTGGGAAGATCAGCCAAAGAGAGTAATAGCCTCGTATTTAAAATAGTCTTTGTACCTAGCAGTATCCTGAGTACGGCGGGACACGAGAAATCCCGTCGGAATCTGGGAGGACCATCTCCCAACCCTAAATACTCCCTAGTGACCGATAGTGAACCAGTACCGTGAGGGAAAGGTGAAAAGCACCCCGGGAGGGGAGTGAAATAGAACCTGAAACCGTGTGCCTACAACAAGTTCGAGCCCGTTAATGGGTGAGAGCGTGCCTTTTGTAGAATGAACCGGCGAGTTACGATATGATGCGAGGTTAAGTTGAAGAGACGGAGCCGCAGGGAAACCGAGTCTGAATAGGGCGCATTAGTATCATGTCGTAGACCCGAAACCATGTGACCTACCCATGAGCAGGTTGAAGGTGCGGTAAGACGCACTGGAGGACCGAACCAGGGCACGTTGAAAAGTGCTTGGATGACTTGTGGGTAGCGGAGAAATTCCAAACGAACTTGGAGATAGCTGGTTCTCTCCGAAATAGCTTTAGGGCTAGCGTCGACATAAAGATTCTTGGAGGTAGAGCACTGTTTGGGTGAGGGGTCCATCCCGGATTACCAATCTCAGATAAACTCCGAATGCCAATGAATTATGGTCGGCAGTCAGACTGCGAGTGCTAAGATCCGTAGTCGAAAGGGAAACAGCCCAGACCACCAGCTAAGGTCCCAAAATAATTGTTAAGTGGAAAAGGATGTGGGGTTGCACAGACAACTAGGATGTTAGCTTAGAAGCAGCTATTCATTCAAAGAGTGCGTAATAGCTCACTAGTCGAGTGACCCTGCGCCGAAAATGTACCGGGGCTAAAACAATTTACCGAAGCTGTGGATACCTTTATAGGTATGGTAGGAGAGCGTTCTATGTGTGAAGAAGGTATACCGTGAGGAGTGCTGGAACGCATAGAAGTGAGAATGCCGGTATGAGTAGCGAAAGACAGGTGAGAATCCTGTCCACCGTAAGACTAAGGTTTCCAGGGGAAGGCTCGTCCGCCCTGGGTTAGTCGGGACCTAAGGAGAGACCGAAAGGTGTATCCGATGGACAACAGGTTGATATTCCTGTACTAGAGTATGTAGTGATGGAGGGACGCAGTAGGCTAACTAAAGCAGACGAATGGAAGTGTCTGTCTAAGCAGTGAGGTGTGATATGAGTCAAATGCTTATATCTATAACATTGAGCTGTGATGGGGAGCGAAGTTTAGTAGCGAAGTTAGTGACGTCACACTGCCAAGAAAAGCTTCTAGCGTTTAAACATACTCTACCCGTACCGCAAACCGACACAGGTAGTCGAGGCGAGTAGCCTCAGGTGAGCGAGAGAACTCTCGTTAAGGAACTCGGCAAAATGACCCCGTAACTTCGGGAGAAGGGGTGCTGACTTTAGGTCAGCCGCAGTGAATAGGCCCAAGCAACTGTTTATCAAAAACACAGCTCTCTGCTAAATCGTAAGATGATGTATAGGGGGTGACGCCTGCCCGGTGCTGGAAGGTTAAGAGGAGTGCTTAGGAGTAATCCGAAGGTATGAATTGAAGCCCCAGTAAACGGCGGCCGTAACTATAACGGTCCTAAGGTAGCGAAATTCCTTGTCGGGTAAGTTCCGACCCGCACGAAAGGCGTAATGATTTGGGCACTGTCTCAACGAGAGACTCGGTGAAATTTTAGTACCTGTGAAGATGCAGGTTACCCGCGACAGGACGGAAAGACCCCATGGAGCTTTACTGCAGTTTGATATTGAGTGTCTGTACCACATGTACAGGATAGGTAGGAGTCTATGAGATCGGGACGCCAGTTTCGAAGGAGACGTTGTTGGGATACTACCCTTGTGTTATGGCCACTCTAACCCGGATAGGTTATCCCTATCGGAGACAGTGTCTGACGGGCAGTTTGACTGGGGCGGTCGCCTCCTAAAAGGTAACGGAGGCGCCCAAAGGTTCCCTCAGAATGGTTGGAAATCATTCGCAGAGTGTAAAGGTATAAGGGAGCTTGACTGCGAGAGCTACAACTCGAGCAGGGACGAAAGTCGGGCTTAGTGATCCGGTGGTTCCGTATGGAAGGGCCATCGCTCAACGGATAAAAGCTACCCTGGGGATAACAGGCTTATCTCCCCCAAGAGTTCACATCGACGGGGAGGTTTGGCACCTCGATGTCGGCTCGTCGCATCCTGGGGCTGTAGTCGGTCCCAAGGGTTGGGCTGTTCGCCCATTAAAGCGGCACGCGAGCTGGGTTCAGAACGTCGTGAGACAGTTCGGTCCCTATCCGTCGCGGGCGTAGGAAATTTGAGAGGATCTGCTCCTAGTACGAGAGGACCAGAGTGGACTTACCGCTGGTGTACCAGTTGTCTTGCCAAAGGCATCGCTGGGTAGCTATGTAGGGAAGGGATAAACGCTGAAAGCATCTAAGTGTGAAACCCACCTCAAGATGAGATTTCCCATGATTTTATATCAGTAAGAGCCCTGAGAGATGATCAGGTAGATAGGTTAGAAGTGGAAGTGTGGCGACACATGTAGCGGACTAATACTAATAGCTCGAGGACTTATCCAAAGTAACTGAGAATACGAAGTGTGAGGTTTTCTTGAGATTTGATAGATATTCAATTTTGAGTAGGTATTACTCAGAGTTAAGTGACGATAGCCTAGGAGATACACCTGTACCCATGCCGAACACAGCAGTTAAGCCCTAGAACGCCGGAAGTAGTTGGGGGTTGCCCCCTGTGAGATATGGAAGTCGCTTAGCAGAATAGGAAGTTTAGAAACTTCCTTTTTGGGAGTTTAGCTCAGCTGGGAGAGCATCTGCCTTACAAGCAGAGGGTCAGCGGTTCGATCCCGTTAACTCCCATAGGTCCCGTAGTGTAGCGGTTATCACGTCGCCCTGTCACGGCGAAGATCGCGGGTTCGATTCCCGTCGGGACCGTTTAAGATAACGGAAGTTATTTTAGACTCGTTAGCTCAGTTGGTAGAGCAATTGACTTTTAATCAATGGGTCACTGGTTCGAGCCCAGTACGGGTCATATTTGCGGGTTTGGCGGAATTGGCAGACGCACCAGATTTAGGATCTGGCGCTTAACGGCGTGGGGGTTCAAGTCCCTTAACCCGCATAATAGAAATCAGCCGGCTTAGCTCAGTTGGTAGAGCATCTGATTTGTAATCAGAGGGTCGCGTGTTCAAGTCATGTAGCCGGCATTTTTTTATATAGAATAAGAGGTCGATGCGAACGTAGTTCAGTGGTAGAACACCACCTTGCCAAGGTGGGGGTCGCGGGTTCGAATCCCGTCGTTCGCTTAGAGAGGCCGGGGTGGCGGAACTGGCAGACGCACAGGACTTAAAATCCTGCGATTGGTAACGATCGTACCGGTTCGATTCCGGTCCTCGGCATATAATGATGAGCACCCTTAGCTCAACTGGATAGAGTACCTGACTACGAATCAGGCGGTTAGAGGTTCGACTCCTCTAGGGTGCATTTTTTTATTTAACGCGGGAAGTAGCTCAGCTTGGTAGAGTACTTGGTTTGGGACCAAGGTGTCGCAGGTTCGAATCCTGTCTTCCCGATCGATTGCGAGGATACTTAAGGGTATCTTTTTTTATTTATTAAGGAGATTCTGAGAGTCTTCTTTTTTGTTTACGGAATAAATTTGTGTAAACTAGTAGTGCTTAAGGAATGGTACCAGTCATATATTTTCTTTAATTATGGTAAAATAGTAAGAGAATAATGTGAGGAAAATGAATGTCAAGTAAGTTTGAAATTTTAATGAATCAACTAGGAGTCTCTGATCAATTGAGACGGGATCCTGCTCTTGTTGATGCCAGAATTGAGCGTGTTGTGGTTCATAAAATTAGTAAGATTTGGGAATTTCATTTTGTATTTTCTAATATTTTACCGATTGAAATCTTTTTAGAGTTAAAAAAAGGGCTTGGTGAAGAATTTTCTAAGACAGGGAATCGAGCTGTTTTCGAAATCAAGGCTCTTTCTCAAGAATTCTCTAATGAACTCTTGCAGGCCTACTATAGAGAGGCTTTTTCTGAAGGTCCATGTGCAAGTCAGGGGTTTAAATCTCTTTACCAGAATTTAAACGTTCGTGCGGAGGGAAATCAACTCATTATTGAAGGTTCAGAGGCGATTGATAAGGAACACTTTAAGAAGAATCATCTTCCTAATCTAGCAAAGCAACTCGAAAAGTTTGGTTTCCCAACTTTTGTATGCCAAATAGAAAAGAATGATGCTCTTACACAAGAGCAGGAGGAAGCCTTCCATACGGAGAATGAACAGATTGTTCAAGCTGCCAATGAGGAAGCGCTCCGGGCTATGGAGCAACTGGAACAAATGGCTCCTCCTCCAGTAGAAGAGAAGCCAGCCTTTGATTTTCAGACTAAAAAGGCTGCGGCCAAGCCTAAACTAGATAAGGCTGAAGTTACTCAGATGATCGACGTGACGACTGAGGAAAATCGCCTGGTCTTTGAAGGGGTCGTTTTTGATGTGGAGCATAAGGTGACCAGAACTGGTCGCGTTTTGATCAACTTTAAAATAACAGACTACACTTCAAGTTTTTCAATGCAAAAATGGGTTAAGAATGAAGAAGAGGCTCAGAAGTTTGACATCATTAAGAAGAATTCTTGGCTTCGAGTTCGTGGGAATGTGGAGATGAATAACTTCACACGTGATTTGACCATGAACGTCCAGGATGTGCAGGAAGTTGTGCACTATGAGCGGAAGGATTTGATGCCAGAAGGTGAGCGTCGGGTTGAGTTTCATGCTCATACCAACATGTCGACCATGGATGCTCTACCAGAGGTAGAGGAGATCGTTGCGACAGCTGCTAAGTGGGGACACAAGGCGGTTGCCATCACCGACCATGGAAATGTTCAATCCTTCCCACATGGCTACAAGGCAGCTAAGAAAGCTGGAATCCAGCTGATCTATGGAATGGAAGCCAATATCGTGGAGGACCGTGTCCCTATCGTTTACAACGAAGTGGAGATGGACTTGTCAGAAGCGACCTATGTGGTCTTTGACGTGGAAACGACGGGACTTTCAGCTATCTATAATGATTTGATTCAGGTTGCGGCCTCTAAGATGTATAAGGGGAATGTTATTGCCGAATTTGATGAATTTATCAATCCCGGGCATCCATTATCAGGCTTTACTACTGAGTTGACAGGAATTACAGATGATCATGTCAAAAATGCTAAACCACTGGAACAAGTTTTGCAAGAATTCCAAGAATTTTGCAAGGATACAGTCTTAGTCGCCCACAATGCTACCTTTGACGTTGGTTTTATGAATGCCAACTATGAGTGTCATGGTCTGCCTAAGATTAGCCAGCCAGTCATCGATACGCTGGAGTTTGCTAGAAACCTCTATCCTGAGTATAAACGTCATGGTTTGGGGCCTTTGACTAAGCGTTTTGGTGTAGCACTGGAACACCACCACATGGCCAACTACGATGCGGAAGCTACTGGTCGTTTGCTTTTCATCTTTATTAAAGAGGTAGCAGAAAAACATGGTGTGACTGACCTAGCTAGACTCAACATTGATTTGATTAGTCCAGATTCTTATAAAAAAGCTCGGATCAAGCATGCGACTATTTATGTCAAGAATCAGGTAGGTCTAAAAAATATCTTTAAACTGGTTTCTTTGTCCAATACCAAGTACTTTGAAGGAGTACCACGGATTCCGAGAACGATTCTAGATGCCCATCGGGAGGGCTTGATTTTGGGGTCAGCTTGCTCCGAGGGTGAAGTTTTTGACGCAGTCGTTTCCCAAGGTGTGGATGCGGCGGTTGAGGTGGCCAAGTATTATGACTTTATCGAGGTCATGCCACCAGCTATCTATGCTCCCTTGATTGCTAAAGAGCAGGTCAAGGATATGGAGGAACTCCAGACTATTATCAAGAGTTTGATAGAGGTTGGGGACCGTCTTGGCAAGCCTGTTCTGGCTACGGGAAATGTCCACTATATCGAACCGGAAGAAGAGATTTACCGTGAAATTATTGTCCGTAGTTTAGGACAGGGGGCGATGATTAACCGAACCATCGGTCATGGTGAACATGCCCAGCCTGCACCGCTACCGAAGGCTCATTTTCGAACAACTAATGAAATGTTGGATGAATTTGCCTTCTTGGGCGAGGATTTAGCACGCAAGTTGGTTATTGAAAACACCAATGCCTTGGCAGATATCTTTGAACCTGTTGAGGTTGTTAAGGGTGACTTGTACACACCTTTCATTGACAAGGCGGAAGAAACGGTTGCTGAGCTGACCTATAAGAAAGCCTTTGAGATTTATGGAAATCCGCTGCCAGATATTGTCGATTTGCGGATTGAAAAAGAATTAACTTCCATTCTGGGGAATGGATTTGCCGTGATTTATCTGGCATCGCAGATGCTGGTGCAACGTTCCAATGAACGGGGCTACTTGGTTGGTTCTCGTGGGTCTGTCGGGTCCAGTTTTGTTGCGACCATGATTGGGATCACGGAGGTTAACCCTCTCTCTCCTCATTATGTTTGTAGCCAGTGTCAGTATAGTGAATTTATCACGGATGGTTCTTATGGTTCAGGATTTGATATGCCCAATAAGGATTGTCCAAACTGCGGTCACAAACTCAGTAAGAATGGACAGGATATTCCCTTTGAAACCTTCCTTGGTTTTGATGGAGACAAGGTTCCCGATATTGACTTGAACTTCTCGGGAGAAGACCAGCCTAGCGCCCACTTGGATGTGCGTGATATCTTTGGTGAAGAATATGCCTTCCGTGCAGGAACGGTTGGTACGGTAGCTGCTAAGACTGCCTATGGATTTGTAAAAGGCTATGAGAGAGACTATGGGAAGTTTTATCGTGATGCAGAGGTGGAACGTCTTGCCCAAGGTGCTGCCGGTGTCAAGCGGACTACAGGACAACACCCAGGGGGAATCGTTGTTATTCCTAACTACATGGATGTTTACGACTTTACGCCTGTCCAGTATCCAGCGGATGATGTGACGGCTGAATGGCAGACCACTCACTTTAATTTCCACGATATTGATGAGAACGTCCTCAAACTCGATGTACTGGGACATGATGATCCGACCATGATTCGGAAACTTCAGGACTTGTCTGGGATTGACCCCAATGAAATTCCTATGGATGATGAAGGTGTTATGGCTCTCTTTTCTGGGACAGATGTGCTTGGGGTGACGCCTGAGCAAATAGGAACGCCGACGGGTATGCTGGGGATTCCAGAGTTTGGAACCAACTTTGTCCGAGGTATGGTCGATGAAACCCATCCGACGACTTTTGCGGAGTTGCTTCAGCTGTCTGGATTGTCCCACGGTACCGACGTTTGGCTGGGCAATGCCCAAGATTTGATTAAACAAGGGATTGCGGATCTATCAACTGTTATCGGTTGTCGGGACGACATCATGGTTTACCTCATGCATGCTGGTCTCGAACCTAAGATGGCCTTTACCATCATGGAACGGGTACGTAAGGGCTTGTGGCTCAAGATTTCTGAAGAGGAGCGAAATGGCTACATCGAAGCCATGAAGGCCAATAAGGTACCAGAGTGGTATATCGAGTCCTGTGGGAAAATTAAGTACATGTTCCCTAAAGCCCATGCGGCAGCCTACGTTATGATGGCCTTGCGTGTAGCCTACTTTAAGGTCCATCATCCCATTTATTACTACTGTGCTTACTTCTCTATCCGTGCCAAGGCCTTTGATATCAAGACCATGGGTGCGGGCTTGGATGCCATCAAACGTAGAATGGAAGAAATCGCTGAAAAACGGAAGAATAATGAAGCCTCTAATGTGGAGATTGACCTCTATACCACTCTTGAGATTGTCAATGAAATGTGGGAACGTGGCTTTAAGTTTGGCAAGTTAGACCTCTATCGTAGTGATGCGACTGAATTCATCATTGACGGAGACACTCTTATCCCACCATTTGTCGCAATGGATGGTCTGGGAGAGAACGTTGCTAAGCAGTTGGTGCGTGCTCGAAAAGAAGGGGAATTCCTCTCTAAAACTGAGTTGCGCAAGCGTGGCGGACTGTCATCAACCTTGGTTGAAAAGATGGATGAAATGGGGATTCTCGGCAATATGCCAGAGGATAACCAGTTGAGTTTGTTTGATGAGTTTTTCTAAAATATAGAAAGAGGTTTTTATGAAACTTACCATTTCCGCTCAGGATAAGCCAGCGCAAAAGGTGTTTGATTATCAATTGGAACTTGCTGATCAGACAATCCTTCTATCGACAGCGCTCTTGTCTGGTGCCATTGCTTTAGCAGGGTTATTTTCTGCTTTGAAGGAAAAATAACAAAAGAAAAGGAAGAATAGAATGGTTTTACCAAATTTTAAAGAAAATCTAGAAAAATATGCGAAATTGTTGGTTGCAAACGGAATCAACGTGCAACCTGGTCATACTTTAGCACTCTCTATCGATGTGGAGCAACGCGAGTTGGCGCATCTAATCGTTAAAGAAGCATATGCACTTGGTGCGCATGAGATTATTGTTCAGTGGACTGATGATGTTATCAACCGCGAGAAATTCCTTCACGCGCCGATGGAGCGTTTGGACAATGTACCAGAATACAAGATTGCTGAGATGAACTATCTCTTGGAGAACAAGGCTAGCCGTCTTGGAGTTCGCTCATCTGATCCAGGTGCCTTGAACGGCGTGGATGCTGACAAGCTTTCGGCTTCTGCCAAAGCTATGGGACTTGCCATGAAGCCAATGCGTATCGCAACTCAGTCCAACAAGGTTAGCTGGACAGTGGCTGCCGCTGCTGGACTTGAATGGGCTAAGAAAGTCTTTCCAAATGCTGCGAGCGATGAAGAAGCAGTCGATTTCCTTTGGGACCAAATTTTCAAAACTTGCCGTGTCTACGAAGAAGATCCCGTTAAGGCTTGGGAAGAGCATGCTGCTATCCTCAAGAGCAAGGCAGAAATGCTCAATAAAGAACAATTCTCAGCCCTTCACTACACAGCTCCTGGAACAGACTTGACACTTGGATTGCCGAAAAATCACGTTTGGGAATCAGCTGGAGCTGTCAATGCTCAAGGCGAAGGTTTCTTGCCAAATATGCCGACAGAGGAAGTCTTCACAGCGCCTGACTTCCGTCGCGCGGATGGTTATGTCACTTCTACAAAACCACTTAGCTATAACGGAAATATCATTGAAGGGATTAAAGTAACTTTCAAGGATGGTCAAATCGTTGATATTACAGCTGAAAAAGGCGATCAAGTTATGAAAGATCTTGTCTTTGAAAATGCTGGTGCGCGTGCCTTGGGTGAATGTGCCTTGGTACCAGATCCAAGTCCAATTTCTCAGTCAGGAATTACCTTCTTTAATACCCTTTTCGATGAAAATGCCTCAAACCACTTGGCTATCGGTGCAGCCTATGCAACCAGCGTTGTTGGTGGGGCAGAGATGAGCGAAGAAGAGCTTGAAGCTGCTGGACTGAACCGTTCAGATGTTCACGTGGACTTTATGATTGGTTCGAATCAAATGGATATCGATGGTATCCGTGAGGATGGAACACGCGTACCGCTCTTCCGCAATGGAGACTGGGCAATTTAAGGAGAAGCTATGCTTGGAAGTATGTTTGTTGGTCTCCTAGTGGGACTCTTGGCAGGTGCTTTAACCAATCGTGGAGAGAGCATGGGATGCTTTGGAAAAATGTTTCTCGGCTGGATTGGTGCCTTTTTGGGCCACTTGCTTTTCGGAACTTGGGGTCCAATTATAGCAGGAACGGCCATTATCCCAGCTGTTTTAGGTGCTATGGTTGTCTTAGCTATTTTCTGGAGACGAGGAAGTTAATTTCTTAAATCCGATACTCAATGAAAATCAAAGAGCAAACTAGGAAACTAGCCGCAGGCTGTACTTGAGTACGGCAAGGCGACGTTGACGCGGTTTGAATTTGATTTTTGAAGAGTATGAAACGAAAAGGAGGTTGGTCACTTGGGCTAGCCTCCTTTTGAGTATGATATAATAGTTCTATGAGATTAGATAAATTTTTAGTTGCTTGCGCTGTAGGAAGTCGGACAGAGGTCAAAAACTTGCTCAAGGCTGGGCGCGTGACAGTTAATGGCAAGAAAGAAAAATCAGCAAAACTGCAAATAAATGAAGAAAAAGATGAGATTCGCTTTGACGATCAAGTGCTAGAGTATGAAGAGTTTGTCTACTACATGATGAACAAGCCCCAAGGAGTCATTTCGGCGACTGAGGATCCCAAGCATAGAACGGTTCTGGACTTGTTGGACGACTATGGACGTGCCAAAGAAGTCTTTCCTGTAGGGCGCTTGGATATCGATACGCATGGACTCTTACTCTTGACAAATGATGGAAAGCTGGCTCATGCCCTTCTATCGCCCAAGCGTCATGTAGATAAAACTTACTTGGCTCAAGTCAAGGGAATCATGACTCAAGAAGATGTGGAAACATTTGCCAAGGGTATTCTGCTCAAAGACTTTACCTGTCAGCCTGCTAGACTGGAGCTTGTGTCCATAGATACAGAAAAGAATCAAAGCCAAATTCGTGTGACTATTGCTGAAGGGAAGTTTCATCAGGTCAAACGAATGGTGGCCTACTGTGGCAAGGAAGTGGTAGACCTGCAACGTTTTACGATGGGAACATTGATTTTAGACGAGAACCTGAAACGGGGAGAATGGCGTCGCTTGACCAAGGAGGAGTTAGAGGAGCTCCTTGTTAGTATTGCTTAGTTTGGATTATGTTAGAAAAGGTGAGGGAGAATGTCCTTGCCTTTTTATGTTTTTCGGTTGCTTCATTTGTGAAAAGAGTTATAATAGACAGTAGAATAAAAGGAGGAATCTATGAACGCGATTCAAGAATCATTTACGGATAAATTATTTGCTAACTATGAAGCAAATGTCAAATACCAAGCGATTGAAAATGCTGCCAGCCACAATGGAATTTTTGCAGCCCTAGAACGTCGTCAGAGCCATGTTGACAACACACCTGTTTTCTCGCTTGATTTGACCAAGGACAAGGTTACTAACCAAAAAGCCTCTGGTCGTTGCTGGATGTTTGCAGCTCTCAACACCTTCCGCCACAAACTTATCTCTCAATACAAATTAGAAAACTTTGAGTTGTCACAAGCCCACACATTCTTCTGGGACAAGTACGAGAAATCCAACTGGTTCTTGGAGCAAGTCATTGCGACTGCAGACCAAGAATTGACGAGTCGCAAGGTTAGCTTCCTACTCCAAACTCCACAACAAGATGGTGGTCAATGGGATATGGTCGTTGCCCTCTTTGAGAAATACGGTGTCGTTCCCAAGTCTGTTTATCCTGAGTCTGTTTCATCTAGCAGTAGCCGTGAGCTCAATGCCATCCTTAATAAATTGCTTCGCCAAGATGCCCAAATCTTACGTGACTTGCTCGCTTCTGGTGCAGACCAAGTGACTGTTCAAGCTAAGAAAGAAGACCTCTTGCAAGAAATCTTTAACTTCCTTGCTATGTCACTAGGACTTCCACCACGTAAATTTGACTTTGCTTATCGTGATAAGGATGACAATTACCAAAGTGAAAAAGGAATCACACCACAGGAATTTTACAAGAAATATGTCAATCTTCCTCTAGAAGACTACATTTCTGTTATCAACGCACCAACTGCTGACAAGCCTTACGGCAAATCTTACACAGTTGAGATGTTGGGAAATGTGGTTGATAGCCGTGCAGTTCGCTACATCAACGTTCCAATGGAGCGCTTGAAAGAATTGGCGATTGCCCAAATGCAAACAGGAGAAACTGTTTGGTTTGGATCAGATGTCGGTCAGCTCAGCAACCGTAAAGCTGGAATCCTTGCGACAGATGTTTATGACTTTGAATCAAGCATGGACATTAAACTGACTCAAGATAAGGCTGGACGTTTGGACTACAGCGAAAGCTTGATGACCCACGCCATGGTCTTGACAGGTGTGGATTTGGATGAAAATGGCAAGTCAACCAAATGGAAGGTTGAGAACTCATGGGGAGACAAGGTCGGTACAGATGGTTACTTTGTTGCCTCAGATGCTTGGATGGACGAATACACTTACCAAATCGTTGTTCGCAAAGAATTGCTGACAGCAGAAGAACAAGCTGCCTATGAAGCAGAACCAATTGTGCTTGCACCTTGGGATCCAATGGGAGCCTTGGCAGAATAAAGCATAAAGAAAAAAGGTTAGGGGAATCCTAGCCTTTTCTTAGTACTTCTTAAAGTGGGGATAGATGATGCTTGACAAGTAAGTCTTTCTTAGTTTGAGTCTTTAAGTGACAGAGAAAAGGATATGTGTTACTATAGTAGTACAAAAGGATATCGGAGTAGAAATGAAGTATTTAAGAAGCCAAGACATCAAGGGTCGTCAACAAAATATCAGCGACATTAAACCTTACAAAACAACCAAGGAAATTGTCGTTTCAAATATCTTTACCTTCTTTAATGCTATGAACTTGGCTCTGGCAGTTCTGGTAGCCACAACCTTGCGATTTGAAAATATGCTCTTTTTAGGTGTAATTGCTATCAATACAGCCATAGGGATTTTCCAAGAAGTGCGTTCAAAAAATGCCTTAGAAAAGCTAAGTTTGCTTGGTAAAAGTAAGTACAAGGTCAATCGAGATGGTCAAACAATCGAGATTGATCCAGAGGATATCGTTCTGGGTGAGTATCTGCATCTCAATCTGGGAGATCAGGTGCCTGTAGATGCAGAAGTCCTTGAAGGGAATATTGAAGTAGATGAGTCCTTGCTGACGGGTGAGAGTGATTCGGTCTTTAAAACGGTTGGTGACCAGCTGATGAGCGGAAGCAATGTCGTTAGCGGTACTTGTCTGGTTACGGCAACGGCGGTCGGACCCGATAGTTATATCAACAAACTCGCAAAATCCAGCAAGGAATTCAAAAAATACCCTTCTCAACTACGCGATTACATGGATAAGATTTTAAAAATCGTCTCGATCTTGCTGGTGCCAGTTGCCATTCTGCTCTATATCAGAGGTTTTAGTCTAGGACGGTCTTATGTTGAGATTGTTTTAGGAAGTTCAGGTGCCTTGGTCGGCATGATTCCAGAGGGTTTGATTCTATTGGTTAGCGTCTCCCTAGCGGTAGCAGCCATGAAGTTGGTTAAAAAGAAGGTTCTAGTGCAGGAACTATACTGTGTAGAGACCTTGGCGCGAGTAGATGTTCTTTGTTTTGATAAGACAGGAACTATCACGACTGGTAATATGAAGGTCCAAAAAATAGATGCTAATGTAGCAGAGAAACTGTCTTCTTATCTGGCTTATTTCGAGGATGAAAATGCAACTTCCCGAGCTCTGAAGACTTACTTAACCTGTGAGAAAAAGTGGGAAGTTCAAGAAGTCGGTGCCTTTTCAAGTAAAAACAAGTATTCCTTTGTCCAAGTAAAAGAGGGTGGGACCTATTTCTTCGGTGCTTATGAATTTCTAGGCTTTACCCAGCCGATGGATGCCTACTATGAGCATCTGAAACAGCAAGGTTTTCGAATCTTGACACTTGCCCATAGTAAGGACCACATCATGAGTCCAGCCAATATGGAACTACTAGGGCACGTCGTTTTGTCAGATGAGATTAAGGACAATACCAAGGAAACCTTTGACTATTTCGAATCTCAAGGTGTTGAAGTGAAGATTATCAGTGGTGATAATCATTTGGCTGTATATGGGGTGGCTCGTAAGGCAGGTTTTAAGGAAGAAGCCCGTGCGATTGATATGACCAAGGTGAGTGAACAAGATTTTGAAAGAGTGGTCTTGGAACACGAAATATTTGGTCGTGTGACACCTGAACAGAAGCAAAAGATGGTATCTATTTTGCAAAATGCTGGGAAAACAGTTGCCATGAGTGGTGACGGGGTCAATGATGTTCTGGCTCTCAAGAAAGCAGATATCAGTTTTGCTATGAATGGTGCTACCAGCGCAGCCAAAAGTGTATCCAATATTGTTTTTCTCACAGATGACTTTGCAGTATTTTATGATATCTTGATGGAAGGACGCCGGGTCATCAATAACATCCAAAAGGTAGCCTCTCTTTTTCTAACAAAGACTTTCTTCTCCATCGTGTTTGCGATTTTGAGTGTGGTATTTGGTTTGGAATTTGCCTTTATCCCCATTCAGTTTACAATCATTTCAGCCATTACGATTGGGATTCCATCCTTCTTTCTAACTTTTGAGTCCAATAAAGAAAAGGTCAGCACACATTTTATGCGAGATATTTTGACCAATGCTGCGATTGGTGGTGGCATTCTGGTTACTAGTGTTCTCCTGACGAACTTCTTTATCACTGTCCCAGGTCAGGTCAAATTTATTTGCTTCCTACTGGCTTTAATCAATGGTCTGTGTCTAGTTGCCAAGGTCAGTCTGCCATTTAATCGATACAAACTAGTCTTGCTCATACTTTTGAGCCTTGCAGCCCTTGTTGGCGTCCTTGCCAATACTTTTATCCTGCAAGGAGCGTATGTGCCTTTAGAAACCAGCCAAGTCGTCTATGTAGCCATCCTAGCAGTGGTGATTGGAGGCTTGCATTATCTGACTAGAAGAAAAAGTTGATACACAAAAAGAATCAGGTTTATTACCTGATTCTTTTTTATTTATATTCTCGATGGTTTACATGATACCGAAGAAACGAGCTGCAATACCTACTGCAAAGAGAGCAAGGATGATTGCGATTGGTGATACTTTTTTCTTAAGCAACCACATGCAAAGGAAAGTAAGGAGAAGTCCCATCAATCCTGGAATCAATGAGTTCAACTGACCTTGAAGAGTTTGTGGTTGAACGCTATCCAAGCTCAATCCGCTGAGTGCTTGACCAAGGATTCCCTTCAATTCTCCACCTGTTACAGCGCCTTCTGGGAAGTTGATATAAGCACCTTCTGCCAATTGTTTACCTGGAAGGTTCACAGTAAAGTTGATAGATACCCAACGTTGTACAAGAACGGCAAGGATGAACATACCAAGGATAGATGCTCCTTTGGTGATGTCTTTCAAGATACCACCAGACATGTCTTTAGTGATTTCAGATCCAGCTTTGTAACCGAACTCTTGTGTATACCATAGGAAGGCCATACGGATAGCATTCCATCCAAAGAAGAAGAGAAGGGGACCAACAATGTTACCAGATGCAGCAAGTGATGCACCAAGGGCTCCAAGGATAGGACGAACTGTAAACCAGAATACTGGGTCACCGATACCAGCAAGAGGTCCCATCATACCGATCTTAACCCCTTGGATAGCTGCGTCGTCGATTTCAACACCGTTAGCGCGCTCTTCTTCAAGTGCAAGAGTAACCCCCATGATAGGAGCAGCTACGTATGGGTGAGTGTTGAAGAACTCAAGGTGACGCTCAAGAGCAGCCGCTTGGTCTTCTTTTTTAGTGTACAATTTTTTGATAGCTGGGATTAAAGAGTAAGCCCAACCCAAGTTTTGCATACGTTCGTAGTTCCAAGAACCTTGAAGGAATTGTGAACGCCACCAAACTTTTTGACGATCTGATTTTGATAATTGAATTTTTTCAGCCATGATTGTTCCCCTTTCTAGTAGTCTTCTAGGATATCACCGATTGGGTCGTTAGAAGTCGCAGCTCCGCCGCCACCGTTTCCGCCTTGTTTTGTAAGGTTAAGGTAGATGAAGGCAAGGGCAACACCGATGACACCAAGGGCAATCAAAGTCAATTGAGAAATCGCAGCAAGTGCAAAACCGATTGCGAAGAATGGCCATACTTCACGAGTTGCCATCATGTTGATAACCATAGCGTAACCAACGGCAACGACCATAGCACCACCGACAGCTATACCACCATTCAACCAGTCTGGCATCAATTTAAGAGCATCTTGAACGGCAGAAGCTGGGATAGCGATAAGGAAGGCAGCAGGGATTGCAATACGAAGACCTTGAAGAAGAAGGGCGATAAAGTGAGCACGTTCAACAGCCGCAATATTTCCGTCTTTAGCAGCAGCATCAGCAGTGTGAACCAAACCAACTGAGATTGTACGAACAATCATAGTCAAGAAAAGTCCAGCTACGGCAAGAGGGATAGCTGTTGCTGTTGCAACGGCGATACCTTCAGTAGTAAAGTTACCACCTTTAATCAAGATGATTGCTGCGGCAACAGAGGCAAGAGCAGCGTCAGGAGCTACGGCAGCTCCGATGTTTGCCCAACCAAGGGCAATCATTTGAAGAGATCCACCAAGCATAACACCTGCTTCGAGGTTACCAGTTGCAAGTCCGATAAGGGTACATGCGACGATTGGTTGATGGAATTGGAATTGGTCGAGGATACCTTCAAGACCTGCAAGGAAGGCAACAACTACAACCAAGATAGCAGAAATGATTGAAATATCTGACATGGTTTTATTCCTTTTCTATTTAGTTTTAATAAAGTATTTAATCCTGTTTTCAAAAATGATAGAAACAGATTAAAATTATTGAACGTTTGCTTTCTTAATCAAGTCAAACAAATCTTTTTTCGTGTCGTTTGGTACTTTACGTACGTCAAATTCAACACCGAGATCACGCATTTTTTCAAAGGTTGCAACGTCTTCTTTGTCCATAGACAAAACGTTGTTAATCATTGTTTTACCTGTTGAGTGAGCCATAGAACCAACGTTAAGGGTCTTGATTGGTACGCCACCTTCGATAGCACGAAGTGCATCTTGTGGAGTTTCAAACAAGATAAGAGCATGAGTTTCGCCGAAACGTGGGTCTTTTGCAACGTCGATCAATTTTTGAATTGGGACAACGTTAGCTTTTACTCCGTTTGGAGCTGCTTGTTTGATCAATTCTTTACGCAATTCGTCGTTTGCAACGTTGTCTGAAGCAACGATGATACGGTCTGCTTTTGAATCAGGAGTCCAAGCAGTGGCAACCTGACCGTGAAGGAGACGAGTGTCTAGACGAGCAAGGTTGATTTTCAGTTTACCGTCACCGATAACTGTTCCTTCTGGAATAGCAGCTTGTGCAACTGGAGCAGCTGCAGCGGTTGCAACTTCCTCAACTGGGTTAAGCTCTTCTGGAAGAGCCTTGATGCCATCTTTGGCTTCTTTAATGATATTCGCAGCGACTTTATCCACACCTGCATTCGCGTCCATAAGGCGCTCTGTGTAGGCTTGGATCAACATCGGCAAGTTCAGTCCTGTGATGATGGCAAACTTACGTTCTGGATTTTCTCCCATTACGCGACTAGCTTGGTTGAATGGAGATCCACTCCAAAGGTCAGCCAATACTAGAACCTCATCTTCTGCGTCAAATGCAGCCACAGCGTTATTGAATTTAGCGTAAAGGTCATCTGGACCTTCATTTGGCATAAAGGTTACAACTTGAACCTTTTCTTGTTCACCAAAGATCATAGATCCTGACTGATGAATACCCGCAGCAAATTCGCCGTGGCTCGCAATAATGATTCCGATACTCATTATTGTCATTCCTCCTTATAAAATGTTTGACTGTATGTTTAAGAAAACTTTAAGCCTAACTTTAAGTATAAACCGTTTTCATATAAAAATCAACTACTTTTTCTAAAAAGATGTAAAAGTTTTCATAGAATGACTTTTTAAAAATATTAATATACCAATGCTTTTGAGAGATAAATGAAAATGGTAATAGAAAATTTAATATAAAAATACAGAAAATAAATCGCCATTATGAAAAAAAGAATGAAAACAAAAAGGAAAGATTGCAGAGGGTAATCTTCCCTTTTTATAGGAACAAATTTTGTAAAGCGTGGGCAACGCCATCTTCTTCGTTGGTCAGAGGAAGTTGTTCGTCTGCATATGGAAGAAGAGCAGGATTGGCGTTTTTCATAGCATATCCCTTGCCTGCAAATGCCAACATTTCAGTGTCATTATGCTCATCACCAAAGGCGATCAAGTCTTTTTTATCACGATTCATCACATTGAGCAAGTACTCTAGAGCAAAGGCCTTGTTTACCCCCTTGGGAGTACACTCGAGGATGTTGAGGGGCCCGCCCCAGGTATTGATAGCTAGTTGGTGCTGATAAAAACGATTCATCTCGTCCGCTAAAGCGTATTTGTCTTCAGCCCTTGTTTGCAAGAGGATGCAGTTGGGATCTTTGGTTACTCGTTCGGGCTTGAATTGATTTTCCGGCCGGAAGTTCTCTACGCCAAATAGTTTAGGATCCGCAATTTCTTCATTCGGAGTCGTGATATAGAATTTTTTTCGATATTCTCCTGCAATAAAATCAGCCTGGATGTCTTTCGTGCGCTTGACCATGTCTAGGAGGTATTTTTTGTCCAAGGTCAAGCACTTTTCATGCTCCCAAGCCTGTCCTGGTAGATGGGTAAGAGAACCATTAAAGTTAATCATGGGAGTATGCAATTCTAGCTCACGGTAGAAATCTTTTGCCATACGATACGGACGTCCCGTCGTGATGATGACATGGTGTCCTTTTTCTGAAATTTTTTTGATCGTCTCTTTGGTGAAATCGGAGAGCTTGCTTTCACTATTCAGCAGGGTTCCGTCCAAATCGACTGCGATAATTTTTTTAGTCATATAAACCTTCCTAGTCGTTTCCAGATAAGATGTCTTCTATTATATCAAAAAGAAGGAAGAAAAGCAGATAAGAACAAAAACTACAGTTACTTTGATTTATTAAATAAATCAAACAAACATATTGAAAAGGTGAATGATAAATGATATAATACTAATATCGTTCGTAAAAAACAAAAGGAGATTAAAAATGGACAAACTATTTAAACTAAAAGAGCACGGGACAGATGTCCGTACAGAGGTGCTTGCTGGTTTAACAACATTCTTTGCAATGAGTTATATTCTCTTTGTAAACCCTCAAATGCTTTCCCAAACGGGTATGCCTGTTCAAGGTGTGTTCTTGGCAACAATTATCGGTTCTGTAGTCGGTACTTTGATGATGGCTTTCTATGCTAATTTGCCATACGCACAAGCACCAGGTATGGGACTAAATGCCTTCTTCACATTTACAGTTGTATTTGGGATGGGCTATACTTGGAAAGAAGCTCTTGGTATGGTCTTCATTTGTGGAATTATTTCACTGATTATCACCTTAACAAATGTTCGTAAAATGATCATCGAATCTATTCCAACAACACTTCGTTCAGCTATTTCGGCTGGTATTGGTGTTTTCCTTGCCTATGTTGGAATTAAGAATGCTGGTCTCTTGAAATTCTCAATCGATCCAGGTACTTATACGGTAGCAGGTGAAGGAGCAGACAAGGCTCAAGCTGCACTTACTGCAAACTCAGCGGCTGTTCCAGGATTGGTAGACTTCAATACTCCAGCAGTATTGGTGGCTCTTGCAGGTCTGGCTATTACCATTTTCTTTGTAGTTAAAGGCATCAAAGGTGGAATTATTCTTTCTATTTTAACAACGACTGTCCTTGCCATTGCCGTTAAAGTTGTGAATTTGTCAGCGATTGACTTTGCTAGCAACAACCTTTCATCAGCGGTTAATGATCTAGGAACTTTGTTTGGTGCTGCTCTGGGTTCAGAAGGTTTAGGATCTTTGATTTCAAACACTTCACGTTTACCAGAAACCTTGATGGCTATTCTTGCCTTCTCACTAACGGATATTTTTGACACAATTGGTACTCTTATCGGTACTGGTGAAAAAGTTGGTATCGTTGCGACAAGCGGAGAAAACCATGAGTCCGCTAAATTGGACAAGGCTCTATACTCTGATTTGGTAGCAACTTCGGTAGGTGCCATTGCAGGTACTTCAAACGTTACGACCTATGTTGAGTCTGCGGCGGGTATCGGTGCTGGTGGACGTACTGGTTTGACAGCCCTAGTGGTTGCGATCTGTTTTGCTCTATCTAGCTTCTTTAGCCCACTTCTAGCGATTGTTCCGACAGCTGCAACAGCACCAATTTTGATCATCGTCGGAATCATGATGCTTTCTAACTTGAA
This sequence comes from Streptococcus oralis, assembly GCF_006175905.1. GTDB lineage: Bacteria > Bacillota > Bacilli > Lactobacillales > Streptococcaceae > Streptococcus > Streptococcus oralis_BG. The sequence continues at coordinate 459,606 of NZ_SSNB01000001.1, read as the reverse complement.
AAATATCCCTTGGGATGATATGGCTGAAGCGGTTCCTGCCTTCTTCACATCTATCTTTATGGGATTCAGCTACTCTATCACACAAGGGATTGCTGTTGGTTTCTTGACATATACCTTGACAAAAGTTGTCAAAGGTCAAGCCAAGGATGTGCACGTAATGATTTGGATTTTGGATGCCTTGTTTATCCTTAACTATATCAGTATGGCGCTATAAATGGTATAATAGAAAAAGGGGAGTCTCCCCTTTTTAATTATAAGGAGGTACATCATGAAAGATAAGACGATTTGGCAAGAGGTTTTAAACAGAGGGAAATGGGTGATCATCCTTTTGGTAGCTTTTGTTCTATCTCAATTTCCCATAGGACTTGCTTTGTTTTTAGCAAACAAACAGTTTCCGATTTTACAGTCAGGGCTCTTAGTAGGTGCTCTATCCATAGTCGTTTTGATTGTATTCATTATTGGTGCACGAAAAACACAACTTGCTACTTTTAATCTATCCTTTTTTAAGGCAAAAGACTTGGCTCGCTTGGTACTGAGTTATCTGGTGATTTTTGCGACAAATCTCTTGGGTTCACTCCTGCTTCGACTAACAAATGAGGCAACAACCAATAACCAATCAATACTGAATGGTTTGGTTCAGAATAGTTCCTTGATTTCAACTTTCTTCCTGCTAGTCTTGATTGCGCCGATTTGTGAAGAAATTTTGTGTCGTGGGATTATTCCAAAAAAGATTTTCCGTGGAAAAGAAAAACTAGGCTTTATTGTTGGTGCAATCGTCTTTGCCTTGCTTCATATGCCAACCAATCTACCTTCTGTGATTATTTATGGAGGAATGTCAACTGTTTTGACTTGGACAGCCTATAAGACTGAGCGTTTGGAGATGTCCATTTTGCTTCATATGATTCTCAATGGTATTGCATTTTGTTTGTTGGCCTTATTGGTGTTGATTAGTAGAAATCTAGGTCTATCATTCTAAACCATTGGCCTACTTGGAAAAGATGAATACTAACGTGTCCATCTTTTTTCTTTTTATGGTAAAATAGAGGGATAATATGGTAGAGAACCTTAAGGGAGTAACCGTTATGTCCAATAAAGTCAACCGTGAAAAAACCGCTATTTGTGGAATTATCAATGTAACACCAGATTCTTTTTCGGATGGTGGGCAGTTTTTTGCTCTTGAGCAGGCGATCCAGCAAGCTCGTAAATTGATAGCAGAAGGAGCGATCATGCTAGATATCGGTGGAGAATCGACTCGGCCGGGTAGTAGCTATGTTGAGATCGAAGAGGAAATCCAGCGTGTTGTTCCAGTGATTAAAGCTATCCGTGAGGAAAGTGATGTTCTCATTTCTATCGATACATGGAAAAGTCAGGTGGCAGAGGCTGCCTTGAAAGCTGGTGCCAATCTGGTCAATGATATCACTGGTCTCATGGGAGATGAGAAAATGGCGGATGTGGTTGCTAAGGCTAGAGCGAAAGTGGTTATCATGTTTAATCCAGTTATGGCTCGACCTCAGCACCCTAGCTCGCTCATATTCCCTCATTTTGGCTTTGGACAAGCTTTTACAGAGGAAGAGTTAGCTGGCTTTGAAAAAATGCAAATCGAAGACCTGATGAAGGCTTTCTTTGAACGAGCTCTAGCGAGAGCGAATCAAGCTGGGATAGCAAGAGAAAATATTCTGCTGGATCCAGGAATTGGCTTTGGTCTGACCAAGAAGGAAAATCTGCTCCTTCTACGGGATCTAGATAAACTACACCAGCAAGGCTATCCAATCTTTCTTGGAGTTTCGCGTAAGCGATTTGTTATCAATATCCTGGAAGAAAATGGTTTTGAAGTTAATCCTGAAACGGAAGTCGGTTTTCGTAATCGAGACATAGCTTCGGCTCATGTAACTAGTATCGCTGCGAGACAGGGTGTCGAAGTAGTGCGTGTGCACGATGTAGCCAGTCACAGGATGGCGGTTGAAATTGCGTCAGCCATTCGTTTGGCAGATGATGCAGAAAATCTAGATTTAAAACAATATAAATAAGATGAACGAAATTCAAAACAATCAGTGGATTGCCCACTATCGGACGGACCAACCACATTTTGGTTTGGAGCGAATGGTAGAACTCCTAGCTTTACGTGGCAATCCCCATCTCAAACTCAAGGTTATCCATATCGGCGGAACAAATGGTAAAGGTTCGACCATTGCTTTTTTGAAAGAGATGCTGGAAAAGCTAGGCCTGAGAGTAGGGGTGTTCAGCTCGCCCTATCTCATTCATTATACAGATCAGATTAGCATCAATGGGGAATCTATCCCCGAGGCTAGGCTAGAAGCCCTCATGGCAGACTATCAGTCTTTGCTTGAGGGAGAATCGGCTGACAATTTGCAGGGACCAACCGAGTTTGAGATTATCACAGCTCTAGCTTATGATTACTTTGCCTTAGAGCAAGTAGATGTGGCTATCATGGAAGTCGGCATGGGTGGTCTTTTGGATAGTACTAATGTTTGTCAGCCAATTTTGACAGGGATTACGACCATTGGACTGGACCATGTAGCCCTACTTGGTGACACCTTGGAAGCCATAGCAGAGCAGAAGGCTGGTATTATCAAGCAAGGCATTCCCTTGGTGACAGGTCATATTGTTCCTGAAGCTTTGACTGTGATAGACTCTATTGCAAAAGCTAAAAATGCGCCTAGACTTGCCTATGGGAAAGATTACCAGGTCAGTCATCAAAAGAGTGTGGTGACGGGTGAAATCTTTGATTATACCAGTTCGGTCAGACAAGGTTGCTTTCAAACAGGCCTGCTTGGTTTACACCAGATAGAGAATGCGGGGATGGCCATAGCTTTACTTGATACTTTTTGTCAAGAAGATGGGCGGGAGTTGGCAAGTAATGACTTAATTGCTCAAGCTTTGAAAGAAACCAGATGGCCAGGGCGTTTGGAGGTCGTGTCTAGTGACCCCTTGCTGCTTTTGGATGGGGCCCATAATCCCCATGCTATCAAGGCTTTATTAGCAACCTTGCAAGAACGCTTTGCAGATTATCATAAGGAAATCCTCTTTACCTGCATCAAAACCAAGGCCTTGGAGGATATGCTGGATTTGCTAGAAACGGTGCCAGATAGTCAATTGACTTTAACCCATTTTGACGATAGTCGGGCGACGGATGAAAGCGTGCTGAAAGAGACAGCCAAGTCTAGAAATCTCAATTACCAAAGTTGGCAGGATTTTCTAGAGCAGAAATTGACAGATAAAAATGAAGAGAAACAAACAGTTAGGATTGTCACAGGTTCCTTGTATTTCTTGAGCCAAGTGAGAGCCTATCTGATGGAGAGGAAGAACGAGAATGGATACACAAAAGATTGAAACGGCTGTAAAAATGATTATCGAGGCTGTCGGTGAGGATGCTAACCGCGAGGGCTTGCAGGAAACACCTGCTCGTGTAGCCCGTATGTACCAAGAGATTTTTTCAGGTCTTGGTCAGACAGCGGAGGAACATCTATCAAAATCCTTTGAGATTATTGATGATAATATGGTTGTAGAAAAGGATATTTTTTTCCACACTATGTGTGAACACCACTTCTTGCCGTTTTATGGGAGAGCGCACATTGCCTACATTCCAGATGGCCGTGTGGCAGGCTTGTCCAAACTAGCACGTACGGTTGAAGTTTATTCTAAAAAACCACAGATTCAAGAACGGTTGAATATTGAAGTGGCTGATGCCTTGATGGACTATCTGGGGGCTAAGGGAGCCTTTGTTGTCATTGAGGCCGAGCATATGTGTATGAGCATGCGTGGTGTCAGAAAGCCAGGTACTGCGACTTTGACTACTGTAGCCCGTGGCGTATTTGAGACGGATAAAGACCTCCGAGACCAGGCTTATCGTTTAATGGGACTATAATACTCTTCTAAAATCAAATTCAAACCACGTCAGCTTCCATCTGCAACCTCAAAACAGTGTTTTGAGCAGCCTGCGGCTAGCTTCCTAGTTTGCACTTTGATTTTCATTGAGTATAAAAAGAATCCGCTTTAAGCGGATTTTTCTAGAAAGGACTAGTTATGGATCAGCTAAAGATTAAAGATTTGGAAATATTTGCTTATCATGGACTCTTTCCAAGTGAGAAGGAATTGGGGCAAAAGTTTGTTATTTCCGCACGCTTATCCTATGATATGACCAAGGCAGCGACTGAGTTAGATTTGTCTTCTTCTGTCCACTATGGAGAACTTTGCCAACAGTGGAAGACTTGGTTTCAGGAAAGCACTGAGGATTTGATTGAAACGGTAGCCTACAAACTAGTAGAGCGTACTTTTGAGACCTATCCTCTGATCCAAGAGATTGAACTGGAACTCAAAAAGCCTTGGGCTCCAGTCCACTTGCCACTTGATACCTGCTCGGTAACCATCCACCGTCGCAAGCAATGTGCCTTTATCGCCCTAGGAAGCAATATGGGGGACAAGCAAGCAAACTTGGAGCAAGCCATTGACAAACTGCGAGCTCGAGGTCTCCATATTCTCAAAGAGTCCAGTGTCTTGGCGACAGAGCCTTGGGGTGGTGTTGAGCAAGATAGCTTTGCCAATCAGGTGATTGAAGTAGAAACCTGGCTACCAGCACCAGTCTTGTTAGAAACATTATTAGCTATCGAGTCAGAAATGGGACGGGTTCGAGAGGTGCATTGGGGGCCACGTTTTATTGATTTGGACCTGCTTTTTGTAGAAGACCAAGTCATCTATACAGACGACCTCATCTTACCTCATCCTTATATAGCAGAACGCCTCTTTGTCCTTGAACCGTTAGTGGAAATAGCTCCCCATTTTATCCATCCAATCTTAAAACAACCAATTCGATACTTGGTTGACCAGTTGGAGCAAGGAAATGCCTAAGCTTTCCGATACCTATAGCAAGTGGAAGAGTATCGGGGAGGGACTACTTGCTATTGTTTTAGGGCTTCTCTTGATTCGTTTTGGACAAGTTATTCCGCGAATGGGGTACCAGTTGCTGATGGGCTACTTTTCCTTGTCAGCAGTTTGGCACTTGTTGACTCGCTGGTTTCAAGATAAAAAACGTCGGGAAAACATCTTTGTAACCTTGGGCAAGCTGGTGGTTGCGGCTCTCGTATTTGACTCTATCATCTTGCAAGACCTTGCCCTCTATCTCCTGGTTTTTATCATTGCGAGCTACCAGCTGTTTACGGGCATCATTAGTCTTGTGACTTGGTCTCTCTATCGAAAAAATGCCATTCATCCTCGGCTCCATCATCTCTTCGATGCTGTATGGATGATAGGCTTCGGTCTTTATAGCATCACTCCTTTTCACGATGCAGCGAATTTTGAATTGCTCTTGCTTGGGTTTTACTTGCTCATGCTAGGGGCTAGTAGTCTTCGGGACGGTTTCTTTTTTGAAAAGATAGAAAACAATCCCAAGCTGAAGCGGCATATGCGAATGACCCTGCCTATCTTTGTGACGGCTCTGATTCCTATCAGCACCTTGCGAAAACTAAATGAGTGGCTGGCAAATCATGAAAGCCAAGAAGGGGAAGTTCATTCGGAAAGAAAAAACGACCAGACGGTTGATCTGGAAATTTTTATCCATGCCTCAGAAACCTCCTTCTTCCTCGCCATGGGACATGTGGATATTTGTTATCAAGGGCAGGTTATTTCCTATGGTTCCTATGATCCCCACTCGGAGCGTTTATTCGGTATGGTTGGAGACGGTGTTTTGTTTAAGGCCAATCGGGAAAAATACATCGAACTCTGCAAGAGGGAAAGTCAGAAGACCTTGTTTGCTTATGGTCTGAGTTTGACGGACCAACAGAAAGCAGCTATCCAAGCGCGTTTAGCGGAGATAGAAGACCTGTTAATTCCTTGGGAACCAAGCTCGCAGTTGATGAAAAGAAGAGAGGGAGAGGTAAAGCATACCTACTCCTACCAACTAAAAGAGGAAGCAGATGCGACCCTCTATAAATTCAGCTCATCCGAGTTTAAGACCTACTTTGTTCTCAGTACCAATTGTGTCTTGCTGGCAGACTCTATCGTAGGAAGAGCTGGGACTGATATATTGAGTCCCCAAGGTTTCATTGTGCCAGGGACTTATCAGGATTATCTTGACTTAGAGTATACAAAACCAAACGGTCTAGTTGTCAGTCGCTCCATTTATTAGAAAAAGAAAACTCTAGTTCCTCAGCAGTTTGCGCCGAGAAGCTAGAGTTTTTAAAATAGGTCATTTTCTTCTGGAAGGAGGATGGTTTCTCTGCCGTCTAGGTCTAAAACAAGGACCCTAGGAGGGTAAAGCGGATCGAAAGGATGATTGAAATCAAAATCGATGCTAGTCGGAAGGTGCTGGCTAGAAAAATGGAAGGTGATGGTCCCCTTATTGTTGAGCAGTTGAAACTCAAGTTCTTCTTCTAATTCAAAGACATTTTTCAGGAAATGATCGATAATATACCATAAAGAGTCAATGACATCGTCAGGCAGGCTGGTCACGACACCAAAACTAGCGGAACGTCTCTGTGTATTTGTAAAAGCCATGTTTTCCTCCCCCTTTTATTTTCCTTATCATACAGCAAAATGTCTTAAAAATCAAGAAATCCTACTCGCTTTTTCAAAATAGGAATAAACTGTGAAATTTTTTCAAAGTTTCTCTAAAAAATACTTGAAAGTGTTTACAATAAGTGATAAAATGGAGTAAGTAGATGCGTGAAAGCGAAATTTTCATTATAGAAAGGAAACGGAATGAACACAGATGATACAGTAACGATTTATGACGTCGCCCGTGAAGCAGGGGTTTCAATGGCAACAGTTAGCCGTGTCGTTAATGGCAACAAGAATGTTAAAGAGAACACTCGAAAAAAAGTCCTAGAAGTGATTGATCGCTTGGACTATCGTCCAAATGCGGTAGCACGTGGTTTGGCTAGCAAGAAAACAACGACAGTCGGAGTTGTGATTCCTAACATTACCAATGGTTATTTCTCAACACTTGCTAAGGGGATTGACGACATTGCTGAAATGTACAAGTATAACATTGTCCTTGCAAATAGTGATGAGGATGATGAAAAGGAAGTTTCAGTGGTTAACACTCTCTTTTCAAAACAAGTCGATGGGATTATCTTTATGGGCTATCACTTGACTGAAAAGATTCGTTCAGAGTTTTCTCGTTCACGGACACCGGTTGTTCTTGCTGGTACTGTAGATGTAGAACACCAACTTCCAAGTGTGAATATCGACTACAAACAAGCAACGATTGATGCTGTAAGCTACCTTCTCAAAGAAAACGAAAAAATTGCTTTTGTGAGTGGACCACTTGTCGATGATATCAATGGCAAGGTTCGTTTGATCGGTTATAAGGAAGCCTTGAAAAAAGCTGGACATTCTTATAGCGAGGGCTTGGTCTTCGAATCAAAATACAGCTATGACGATGGTTATGCCTTGGCAGAACGCTTGATTTCATCACAAGCTACAGCCGCAGTTGTAACAGGTGATGAATTGGCTGCGGGTGTCCTAAATGGTTTGGCTGACCATGGTGTATCTGTGCCGGAAGAGTTTGAAATCATCACGACAGATGACTCTCAGATTGCACGATTCACTCGTCCAAACTTGACGACTATTGCCCAACCTCTTTATGACTTAGGTGCTATCAGCATGCGTATGTTGACTAAGATTATGCATAAGGAAGAGTTGGAAGAACGTGAAGTTCTCTTACCTCATGGTTTGACAGAACGCCGCTCTACACGAAAACGTAAATAGTAAAAATAGGAAATCGTGAAGATTTCCTATTTTTGCGTTCTAGAGAAGAGGTTTATCCTTCCATATAGTCTTTCAAAGCCTGGCCTTCTAATCCAGCGTTAAGGGCAATTAATAATTTGAGGCGCGCTTTTTGAGCGTTGAGTTCTTTGACAAAGAAAACACCAGCTTGTTGCAACTGTACCCCTCCACCTTGGTAGGCGTAGACAGGTTCAGCAATACCATTAAAACAACGTGAGACCAAGGCGACTGGAATCCCTTTTTGCAGGAGATTTTCCAACTTTTGAGCTGTTTCTTTGGGAACATTGCCTGCTCCAAAGGCCTGAATAACTAAGCCATCCAGCTGTTCCAAGTCTAACATATCAATCAGCTCGTCTGTCATACCGGCATAGGCTGAGATGATGGGAACTAGACCTTGAATATGTTCGAGATCAAACCGGACACGAGGTTCAGCTGTTTTGAAGTAGAGGATTTCTTGCTTCATGATAAGGCCAAGTGGTCCATGTGTTGGGGTTTGAAAGGTGCTGACATTGGTCGTATGAGTTTTGGTAACATACTTGGCTGCGTGGATCTCATCGTTCATGACGACCAGCACACCCTTGTCGGCTGCTTTATCATCACTGGCAACTCGTAAAGCGCTCAGATAGTTATAAACACCATCGCTACCAAGTTCGTTTGAACTACGCATGGCACCTGTTAGAACGATGGGGATGGGCGGAATTTTCATGGTATCAAGGAAGTAAGCTGTTTCTTCTAAGGTATCTGTACCATGTGTGATGACAACTCCATCGTAGTTATCAGCTTCCTCTTTAATCTTATGATAGAGTGCAAGCATATGCTTGGGTTTGATATGAGGGCTTGGCAGATTAAAAAAGTCTAGGGCATGAACCTCAATCCCTTCAAGCGGATTGGAAACATGGTTCATGGGATTTTCCTGGCTAGTTACAACGGCACCAGTGGCGTCTGCTTGCATGGAAATAGTCCCACCTGTATGTAAAACAAGGATTTTCTTAGGCATGATTTAGTCACTCTTTCTGAAATGTGGTATAATCATTGTAACACAAAAGGGGAGAATGGGACAGGATGGAAGTCAAGGCTGTTTTTTTTGATATCGATGGAACGCTAGTCAACGATCGCAAGAGTGTTTTGAAATCCACTAAGGACGCGATTAAGATTGTCAAAGAGCAAGGAGTGCTTGTTGGAGTAGCGACAGGACGAGGGCCGTTTTTTGTCAAGGAATTGATGGAAGACTTGGACCTAGACTTTGCGGTGACCTACAATGGCCAATACATTTTTAATAAAGAAAAGGTGCTCTTTGCAAGTCCGATTGCTAAGTCAAGCCTGCGTCAACTGATTGCTTACGCTAAAAAGGAGCGTAAAGAAATCGCTCTTGGAACCGAGCATGCCGTTGTTGGTTCGAAGATTATGTCATTTGGTCTCGGCTCCTTTTCACAACTGGTTAGTCGTTTTATTCCGACTGTGCTGACAAGAACCGTTAGCCGTTCCTTTAATCGAATGGTTAGCAAGGCAGTTCCTCAAAAGGAAGACGACCTGCTTAACTTGATTAATCAACCCATTTATCAAGTTTTGATGCTGATGACGCCAGAGGAATCTGAGAAGGCAGCAGCTGATTTTGAAGATTTGAAATTAACTCGAAGCAATCCTTTTGCAGCAGATATCATTAACCAAGGAAATTCCAAATTAGAAGGCATTCGCCGAGTCGGGAAAGAATATGGCTTTGATCTCAATCAAGTCATGGCCTTTGGTGATTCAGACAACGATCTGGAAATGTTGGCAGGCGTCGGTATGTCGGTCGCTATGGGAAATGGCAGTAGCAGTGTCAAAGAAGTTGCCAAGCATATTACGGCAAGTAATCAACAAGATGGTATCCACAAGGCGCTCGAGCACTTTGGTGTTTTGGCTTCAGAAAAAGTGTTTGTCAGTCGAGACTACCACTTTAATAAGGTCAAAACCTTCCACCACATGATGGATGAACGAACTCAAGAAGAGCCACAGGCATGGGATGCTGAAGGTGCAACCCACCGCGCAGACTTTAAAATTGAAGAATTAGTAGAGTTTGTTCGTGCAGCAAGTTCTTCGGAGGAAGAATTTCAAAACTCCCTTGCAAGCATGCATGGGGCACTTGATAAGGCAGCAGAGAAAGTGGCGAAAAAGACACCTGCTAAGCAAAACTTGGTCGGTCAAGTGGATGCTTTGATTGATACATTGTATTTCACATACGGCAGTTTTGTTTTGATGGGAGTGGATCCAGAACGCATTTTTGATATTGTCCACGAAGCAAATATGGGGAAGGTTTTCCCTGATGGGAAAGCTCATTTTGACCCAGTTACACACAAGATTTTAAAACCAGATGACTGGGAAGAAAAATATGCTCCAGAACCTGCCATCCGACAGGAACTACAACGTCAGTTTAAAGCTTATGAGCGACATAAAGAAAGAAAAAATAAAAAATAAGAGAAAATTCTTTTCCCTGGATGAAAAATTCGGGGATTTTTGAGCTGAAAAACCGAACAATTTTATATATATCACTAATTATTGTTAGCATATTTATACTAAAAAAGAAATGAAAAATAGTGAAAATAAAGCAACAGGAAATTACATTGCTTACAAAGAATAGTTAAAAAGCTAGATATATTGCTAATATATCTAGCTTTTCTTTTGAAAGAATATCAAAAAAAAGACGAGTCAAATTATTTGATATTTGAAAGTTGATATGTTAGAATAAATTAAGAAAGCGAATAAATATAAAAATCCTCATGCTGCTATAATATGCTCTTTTTAAAGACAGAAAGTCAACTTGTTTATTTCAGGCCTGTTAACAAGTTGATGTGAGGAATTCACCCTAGCTTTGAGGTTTAGTTATAAAATTGTGCACAATTGCTTTCCAAATTTTTATTATTTTAATTTTCAAGTTTAGAAATTAAAGAATTAAGAGGTTGAAATGAAGAAAAAATATACCTATTTGACAGCTTCTGTTTTAACAGCTGTAACAATGCTTCCAACTTTTGCACCAAGTGAAGCTCACGCTGCTTACAATTGGAATGGAAATAATAGTTACTATACAAGAACTAGCCACCGTTCAAGCAATCGTACTTCTAACCGTACTACTGCAAATCGTAGTCGCACATCAAACTATACTGTAAGAAGTTATGGCTACAACAGTTATTACCCAAGCTATAACTATGGCTACAATAGCTACTACCCAAGCTATAACTATGGATATGGTAGCTATTACCCAAGTTACAACTACGGTTACAATAATTGGAATAACTACTATGGCTATGACAACAGTAGCAACTACTATGGTTATAACTATTGGAATAATTACAACAACCTTGCTAGCGATGAAAACTATATTTACTGGAATGGCAATCACTACTACCGTATGAACGATGGTAGCTACCGTATTTATCGTAACGGTCAGTGGAAACCTTTGACAAACAATAGTAATAATAACTCATCTACTAACAACTTGGAAAACGATCCGCACTATCGTTACGAAAATGGGTACCATTACTATGTATTGGACAATGGTGATTATTACTACTACCAAAATGGTAAGTGGGTATTGGTGAAAGATTCTGCTGATACAACAACTCCAGAACAACCGGCAACACCGGCTGAACCAAAACCAGAACAACCAACAACTCCGGTTGAACCAGCACAACCAAGTCAACCTGAAGTTCCTGCTCCAACACCAGCAGAACCAGAGACTCCAACACCAGCTCCTAGTGATAAACCTGAAGAGCCAACAACACCAGCTGAGCCACAACCAGCACAACCAGCAACTCCAAGTGTTGACCTACCAGAAAACCCACCAATTAATGGAGCTGATAGTGAATTTGATCCATTCAAACCATCTACAGAAACGCCAGCGGAACCAAAACCAGCAACACCAGCAACTCCAGCTATCCCAACAACACCAGGTTTGGTAACAACTGATGAACCAAGTGAAAACCAAATCCCTGATTATGTTGAAAAACCAGCTGAAGGATTGGAACACTTGGCTTGGGCACCAAATGGACAAACTCCAAAATTGGTTTACCCACCAGGTAAACCAGGTGATGCAGTCCTCAAAAATGATAAAAACTACTACTTCGACGGTAGTGCACATTACTACTATGTATCATCTAACTCAGAGCGTACAGGTTACTCAGCATACTGGAAGTGGCTTGGAGGAAAATGGAAACTTCAAGGGATGACTGATCCAAACGATCCAGCTCGTGATCCAAAACTTCACGAAAATACTGCTGATGACGAGTACATGTACAGTGACAAGAACTCAAGCGTGAAACTTTACTCAACTAACTTGGTAACGACTGCTAAAGCAGGTCAAGCATTGCCATTCAAGAATGTTGAAGAGTTCAAGAACTACGTTATCGAAAAGATGAATCCTAAGTTCCTTGATAACGCAGGATGGGATGCCAAAGTTGAATGGGAAATCGAAGATCCAGAAATCTTTGAAAAAACCAAAGAAAACCCATATGCTAAGGATTATGTCTTGATTGCAAATCTTAAGAGTGGTGTTGAGGATAAGAAATACAGTGATGTAGAATTTGGTTATGTTAAGTTTGTTTACCGTGTTGAAGCAACAAACGATACAAACTATGACTATGTTTCAAAAGCTAAAGAAGCTTTCGCTAAAATCAATGAAGAGCGTAAAGCTCAAGGCTTGAAAGAGTTGACATGGTCAGAAGACATTTATCAAAATCAAGCACTTCCAAAAGTAAATGAAATCTCACGTCAATACGATAGCTCAGGCTTTGTTGGACGTCGTGATGAAGATGCAGCTGTTGTCGTTAAGAAATGGGCAAACAGTGGTTTGAGAGACTTGCTTCTCGATCCAAATGTCACTGAAGGAGCTGTAGCAGCAGTAGTTGATGGAAACGGTGTATACTACTGGGCATACAGTTACAAATAATTCAATCTTTTTAGATTGACTACTTTCTAAATAAGATAGAGGCTTTAAACAATTGTTTAAAGCCTTTTTGTGACCCAATCAGGACAAACAAAAAGGAGCTCAAGGCTCCCTTTTTTAATGATTACAATGTTTTTTCACTTTCTCTTACGACCAGCAAATCGACTTTTGCATGGCGAAGAATATACTCAGATGAAGAGCCAACCAAGAGGCGTTCAAAGGCATTAAGCCCTGTTGCACCAACGAGAATCAGGTCAACATTTTCTGTGTCTGGAATAGTGCGGGCAAGGAGGGTTTTTGGATTTCCCATTTCGATGACGATGTGAATATCGGTCACACCAGCATCTCTTGCGCGCTTTTCGTACTCCTTCATCAGACTTTCAGCATCGACTTGGAGTTCTTCGTAAACTTCAGCATCAAAGGTAGACACGCTTTGAAGAGCGCGTGTGTCGATAACATGGGCAATGGTGAGCTTGGATTCGTTGCGTAGAGCAGTGTAAACACCTTTGACGAAAGCCAAGTCCGCTTCTTTAGAACCATCAATTGCGACCATAACATTTTGGTAACGTTGTGCCATAATGAAACCTCCTGAAATTTTCTTACTGTTATTGTAGCCCTTTTCACTAAAGAAGTAAAGTAAAAATCATATTTAAATAAATATTATTGGAGATTCAATTTGGTGGAGATATGTTAAAATAACAGAAAACGAGCTAGTAGGAAACACAGTAAAGGGGATGAGAAAGTATGAAAGGGTCTGTTAAAGCTTCTAAAAAAATAAGTTTTCTTTATCATGGAATTATCCTTGCGTCACTTGTAGGTGAAGTAGTGATGCTTTGGCAGCTGGAAAGAGTCATGCCCGTTCTCTATCCAGGATTTGTTGGATTTCTTCTCTTTCACTTGGTCTACCACATCATTTTATTGGTGATTGCAAAGAGAAGTGGTCGCTTGGACTATTTGGTCACGTGGGGGCTCTTTCTCATGTTTAATCTTTTGTATGATTCCTTTTTAGCATTGGTCTTTCTAGGTTTGTCTTTTGGTATGTGAGAAAATACTTCTGTACTCTAGTTGTTTAGACGGTGAGAACCTAGTCGTTGTGAGTTTTTTCTTTGCTTGCTCATTTCAGGAAACTTGTCGCAATCCCTTTCTAGTGGTATAATGTTACTATCTCGATGAATTGAGGAAACAAGATGAAAGAATATAACAAGTCTAGTAAGTTAGAGCATGTTGCTTATGATATTCGTGGTCCGGTTTTGGAAGAAGCCATGCGCATGCGCGCAAATGGCGAAAAGATTTTGCGTCTAAATACAGGAAATCCAGCAGAATTTGGCTTTACAGCGCCAGACGAGGTCATTCATGACTTGATTATGAATGCGCGTGATAGTGAAGGATATTCTGACTCCAAAGGGATTTTCTCAGCCCGTAAGGCTATCATGCAGTATTGCCAACTGAAGAAATTTCCCAATGTGGACATTGATGATATCTACCTTGGAAATGGTGTCAGTGAGTTGATCGTCATGTCCATGCAGGGACTTTTGGACAATGGGGATGAGGTCTTGGTACCTATGCCAGACTATCCTCTCTGGACAGCAGCTGTCAGTCTAGCTGGAGGAAATGCCGTTCACTATATCTGTGATGAAGCTGCAGAATGGTACCCAGATATTGACGATATCAAGTCAAAAATTACTTCCAATACCAAGGCAATCGTCCTTATCAATCCAAACAACCCAACTGGGTCCCTTTATCCTAAGGAACTCTTGCTGGAGATTATCGAGATTGCGCGCCAGCATGATTTGATTATCTTTGCGGATGAAATTTACGATCGCATGGTCATGGATGGGCATGTGCATACGCCTGTGGCGAGCTTGGCACCAGATGTCTTCTGTGTCAGCATGAACGGTCTGTCAAAATCCCACCGTATCGCTGGTTTCCGTGTAGGTTGGATGGTCTTGTCTGGACCTAAGACACATGTCAAGGGCTATATCGAAGGGCTCAATATGCTGTCAAATATGCGCCTTTGCTCCAACGTTTTGGCCCAACAAGTCGTACAAACATCACTGGGTGGGCACCAGTCAGTGGATGAATTGCTCCTTCCTGGTGGACGGATTTACGAGCAAAGAAACTTCATTTATAATGCTATCCAAGATATCCCAGGTTTGTCTGCGGTCAAGCCGAAGGCAGGTCTTTATATCTTCCCTAAAATCGACCGCAATATGTACCGCATTGATGATGATGAACAGTTTGTTCTTGATTTCTTGAAGCAGGAAAAGGTTCTCTTGGTTCATGGTCGTGGTTTTAACTGGAAGGAGCCAGACCATTTCCGTATCGTTTACCTTCCTCGTGTGGACGAATTAGCGGAAATCCAAGAAAAGATGACACGTTTCTTGAGTCAGTATCGTAGATAAGGCTTTCATAGGGAAAAGCAGGAAACATTTACTTAGAGCTATTGACAAATAGGTAAGAATCAGATAGAATAGTAAAGTATGTTTAGTAACTGATCACTTTATAGCCGGCTAAACGAATACAAAATCTATGAGGAGGTATTCATCGTGAAACGTACTTATCAACCAAGTAAACTTCGTCGTGCGCGTAAACACGGATTCCGTAACCGTATGTCAACTAAAAACGGTCGTCGCGTATTGGCAGCTCGTCGTCGTAAAGGACGCAAAGTTTTGGCTGCTTAATCCAAACGAATTCAACAAAGAAGTCAGTAGGAACTCGAGTCTACTGACTTTTCTTTTTATCTTAAAGGGTGCATTGTCCTTGAAATCGGTCATTTCAGATGAAATTCATGGAGTGCTCATTTAAAAGGTCACATACAAAAAACTCAAAACCAGATATAAGTAACTGATTTTGAGTTTTTGTTTATTCTTTTAAGTGATAAGAGTAGCTAGCGATAACGACGTCTTCATGCCATCTGAGAGCGTATTTTAGTTTGAGACTCATTTGATTGTGCAGGATATTTTGCCAAGGCTTGTTAGGGATAAACTGTGGGACAAGGACTGTAACAGTGTAGTTTTTTTGCTTAGCTTCTTGGGCGATTCGTTTGACATACTTAACGCTAGGGGTGATGATGTCGCGGTAGCTGGTATTGATATTCTTTAGAGTGATATTTGGGAAGTGGTCGGCAAATTCCTGAAGGATTTCTTGGTCTTTTTCGGCCGTTTCTTTAGTAGAAATGTGCATGGCCAACACTTCGTCACCGATACTTTGAGCGTAGTTAATGGCTCCGACACTTACTCGAGTGACATTTCCTACGAGGACGAGAACCAGATTGCCATCATAGGTACGTTTTTCAATTCCTTCGTAGAGTCGTAGCTGTTTTGCCACTTTTTGGTAATGGCTGTGAATGGACAAAAAGAGGAAGGTTAAAACTAGGATAATTGGGAAGAATGGCCAGATATCACCCAGTCTGAAGAGGAGTAAAATGAGGACAATAGCATAACAAATGATGGCTCCTAGGATATTAGCAAAGGCAGGTTTTAAGAAGTTTGCTCCTTTTTCCTTTTTCCAATGGCGAATCATCCCAGTCTGAGAAAGGGCAAAGGGAACGAAGACCCCGATAGTATAAAGAGGAATCAAGCGTTCAGTATTCCCGTTAAAAATGAGAAGAAGGATCATAGCTCCAAAAGCCAGAGTTAAGATACCGTTGGAGTAGCCAAGACGATCCCCTTTTTCCATAAAGAGATGGGGCATGTACTTGTTTTTAGCCATATTGTAAGCCAGCATAGGGAAGGCTGAAAAGCCAGTATTTGCTGCTACAGCTAGAATCAAGGCTGTTGAGAACTGGAAAAGATAGTAGCTAGCATGACCAAAGAATGAATCACCAAGAATGCCCTTGGCCATTTGCGAGAGGATGGTTTCTCCATTTTGAGGAGTGATGCCCATCCAGTAGTTTAGGAAGGTAATGCCTGCAAAAAGAAATCCTAAAATCAGCGACATGATGGTCAAGGTCTGAGCAGCATTCTTTTCTTTCGGAGTTTTGAAAAATGGTACCGCATTTGAAATAGCCTCAACCCCTGTCAGAGAGGCAGAGCCACTGGTAAAGGCTCTCAATAGGAGAACGATGGAAAGGCTCGGAACAGTTTGTCCAATGGTTGAAGTCGCCTGATAGTTTAGGGAACCTGTAAATAGTTGAAAGAACCCATAAAGCAAGAGAAAGACGGTACTGAAGATGAAGAGGTAGACGGGAATCATCAGAGAGCTGGCAGATTCTTTCAAGCCTCTTAAATTCAAGAGCATGAGCAGGCAGACTAGGAAAATAGAGATATGAAGATTGTAGGGATGGAGGGCAGGGATGGCTGCTGTAATAGCATCAGCTCCAGACGCAACGGATACGGCTACTGTCAGCATATAGTCAACAAGGAGGCTACCCCCTGCAATCAAGCCCAGTTCAGGGGAGAGATTTTCCCGAGTGACCATATAAGCCCCACCACCTTGAGGATAGGCGTGGATGATTTGACGATAGGAAATGGTCAAACTAGCGAGCAGTAAGAGTACAAAAATACCGATAGGGAGGCTCCACCAAATAGCGAGAGGAGAGAGACTGACTAAAACGAGAATGACTTGTTCAGGTCCATAGGCAATAGAAGACAGGGCATCACTGGATAACATTGCAAGTGCCTGCATTTTTCCAAGTAATCCCCCTTCGCCGTCTGTGAGAGACTTGAGTGGTCGACCGATAAAGGTATATTTTAATTTTCTAAACATTTTCTTTTCCTTTGCTGAAAATTTCAATAAGTGTTATTATACTGCTTTGAAAAAAAGCAGTCAAGGGAGAATGATTGGTATTAGAATATTTTTACAAGCCGAGGAATGCTATTTTTGGTATAATAGATGGAAGAAAATGAGGTTAGAAGAGATGATTTTTGATACGCACACACATTTAAATGTGGAAGAATTTGCAGGACGTGAGGCAGAAGAAATCGCCTTGGCTGCTGAGATGGGTGTGACACAGATGAATATTGTTGGTTTTGATAAGCCAACCATTGAGCGAGCCCTAGAGTTGGCAGATGAGTATGAGCAACTCTACGCAACTATTGGCTGGCATCCGACGGAAGCAGGGACTTACACAGATGAGGTCGAAGCTTACTTGCTTGAAAAGCTAAAACATCCCAAGGTTGTTGCCTTGGGGGAGATTGGTCTGGACTACCATTGGATGACAGCACCTAAGGAAGTTCAGGAGCAGGTTTTTCGTCGTCAGATTCAGCTGTCTAAGGACTTGAATTTGCCCTTTGTGGTCCACACTCGTGATGCGCTAGAAGATACTTATGAGATTATCAAGAGCGAGGGCGTTGGTTCTCGTGGTGGAATTATGCATTCATTTTCAGGCTCTTTGGAGTGGGCTGAGAAGTTTGTCGAGCTTGGCATGACCATTTCTTTCTCAGGAGTGGTGACCTTTAAGAAAGCGACGGATATCCAAGAGGCTGCTAGGGAACTTCCTTTGGATAAAATCCTCGTTGAGACAGATGCCCCTTACCTAGCTCCTGTTCCTAAACGTGGTCGTGAAAACAAAACAGCCTATACTCGCTATGTGATAGACTTTATTGCGGATTTGCGTGGGATGACGACTGAGGAGTTAGCCGCAGTAACAACTACAAATGCAGAGTGTATCTTTGGATTGGACAGCAAGTAATGAAAGAAAAAATTTCCCAAGTCATCGTGGTCGAAGGTCGCGATGATACGGCCAATCTCAAACGCTACTTTGATGTAGAAACCTATGAGACACGAGGTTCCGCAATAAATGACCAGGATATAGAACGCATTCAGCGCCTGCATGAACTGCATGGAGTCATTGTCTTTACAGATCCTGACTTTAATGGCGAACGCATTCGTCGCATGATTATGACGGCCCTTCCGACAGTTCAGCATGCCTTTCTCAAACGTGATGAAGCGGTTCCCAAGTCCAAGACTAAGGGGCGTTCACTGGGAATCGAACACGCCAGCTATGAGGATCTGAAAACAGCGCTGGCTCAGGTGACAGAGCAATTTGAAAACGAGAATGAGTTTGACATTAGCCGTAGTGACTTGATTCGCCTTGGTTTCCTAGCGGGAGCAGACAGTCGTAAGCGCCGAGAGTATCTAGGAGAAAGCCTCCGCATCGGCTATTCTAACGGCAAGCAACTTCTCAAGCGTTTAGAGTTATTTGGAGTGACCTTGGCAGAAGTGGAAGAAGTGATGGCTAAGTATTCAGACTAACGGAGTCAGAAATGGAAAAAGTGATTATTACGGGTGGCAATAGTGGTATTGGCTACCAGTCTGCTAAACAGTTGGCTGAAAAGGGCTGGTCGGTAACTCTCTTTTGTAGACGGAAAGAAGCTGCCGAGCAAGCTTGTGAGGAAATTCGTCAGCAGACAGGAAATCCACATGTAGATTATATCTTGGTTGATTTATCTGATATGAAGAGTGTCAGAAAAGCGGCGGAACAGTATATTCAAAAAGAAGACGTTCTAGACGTTCTGATTAATAATGCAGCTGATTTTGATTTGTCAGTCAAAAAGCCAATCCTGACTAGGGAGGGATTAGAAAAGCAATTTGCGACCAATGTGATTGCTCCCTTTTTACTTTCTACCTTGTTAAAGAGCTTGTTGGAAAAGTCAAAAAGTGGTCGGATTATTAACATTTCTTCTCAAGGGCTGATGCTTTATCCTTTCATGAAGCTTGATTTTGAAAATTTAGCTGGTCAAAAACATTATAGTCCTGCCAAGACCTATTATCAGAATAAACTGGCCTTGTTGATGCTGTCACTTTATATGCGGAAACATTGGAAAGGTATCAAGGTTCAGGCAATCCGTGTGACCAATGTCAGAGTTGATATGCGCCGCTATGATCACCTCAGCGCTTTTATGAAAAATTTGTATAAAATCAAGTCAAGATTTTCGATTAGTCCTGAAAAAATGGCGAAAGTCTATACAGCCTTATCTACAGAAGATGGCTATGAGGGCTTTTTGTATGACGATAAATGCAAGGAAGTAAAAGCAAATAGATCTGCTTACGACGAAGAGGAGCAAGCAAAACTCTATTCCTTGCTTGAACAACTAACCTTTTCAAGAGACAATTCATAAAGGATTAGAAAAATAAATTTCATGGACTACTTCAATAGTGGAAAGAAATTTAGATATCGAGATCTGTTTGGAGAGTTCTGAAAAGTGATAACAGTAATCAGATAGCCCAAAAATACAAAGGGAATGTGTTACAATAGAGGTAATAGCATACGCTTCAACTATGCTCAATACCATGCCTGATAAAAAAAGATAATTGATAAAATCAGCACTTGGGTGAAATTAATGAGGAAAAGCAATGGGAATTTTTGATTTTTTTAAAAAGACAGAAGCACAGAAGACAACAGAAGAAACCAAAGGAGATGCTTGTCTAGGAGTTTTGGGTTTCTTTCCAATGAAAGAAAAGAGGGAATTACTGATTGCTGCGACTTTGGAAGGGAGTTTGACAGTTGGTGATCGTCTTCAGTTTTGCAATCCCGATCAAGGTATGGATGCTCTTGAAACTGTAGTTGTAAAAAAACTTACTTGCCAAAACAAAGATGTGGAATCTCTTAGAGATGAGGAGTTAGTTTATCTAGAGATCGATATGCTTCCCTCTCTAGCAAAGTTAAAAAAGGGAAGTGTGCTCTATAGTCCTGGTGTAGATGAAAAAAAGCGTTTATCTAGCTATGCTTATGCTCTCTATCGAGCTTTTGTGACTATTCAAGAAGGTAAAGTAAGCGATGAGGACTATCAGAATCTTAGTCTTGATGATAGTATCGAAATTTTACAGGCTTTTTTATGGGATTGCCATCAAAAACCAAAAAGTGAAGAAAGCAATCAAGAAAATACTCGTAAGTCAGAGCGTCTAGCAGAAATTGTCAAGGACAAGTTGCTAGAAGCAGATTTGATTTATGCTGTTTATTCAGAAAATACTGGGGAACCTTATCTTTTCTCAACTACATATGATAGAGGTGACGAAGGCTATCTCTGCACTGACCCAATGATTATGCTATTTACCCCTCGTTGGTATCATCAGTATAAGGAAACAATTGAAAACCAATTAAAAGTGGTAAAACGGATTGAAAATACGGAAGATAAAAAAGGAATTGAGAATTTTCTTGGGACAGCTTTTTACTTGAATGGTGCTTTAGGAGCATTCTTTAATACCAAAGAAGTTAGTATAAGTTCTTCTATTTTAGTTCAAAAACCAGATTTTTCAGGCTTGCCAGAGATACAAGTTCCTGTTATGAACCCTGATATTGTGAGATGGATGCTTTTGATGGGACAGATGGATAGACCGACTACAGAAGAGGAAGAATTAATTTATAAACTCTATTATAAGTTCTTTTCAATGGCAATGCCAAAAGCTAAATTCCTTCTTCCTATAAGTGCATCATCAGGATTTCCTGAACCTAGTCAGGAAAGTAATGCTCATGTTTTAGAAGAATCTGCTACATTTAATCTTCCGACTAGAGAAGGAAAAAATGGACGAAATTCGGTTTCAGTGTTTACTGATTGGAAACGTTTGCGAATGGTTTTCGATGAAAATTGGAGCGCTATGATTGAAAACGCTGGAGGTATGATTGAAATCTTTGATTATGCCATTAACCAAACTGAGTATTATAAAGCGGGTGTTTACGTCAGTGACAAAGCGTTTAAAGAAATGCAGCAGTTCAGTGAGGAACTAGAAGGAAGAGATAAAGCCTAGGAGGTTCTTTTGCATTAAAAATACAGAGTTTTTCAACTCTTACTTGCAGCACTAAACTTCTTCAAAGATTTTGAAAGGAAACGAAATGGCAAATAGAAGCTATATTTATTTAAAAAACGGAAAAGATGTACGTATTTTAACGGAGGGAGTTTACACCATTCCTTATTTTTGGCAATTATTTTGGGATGAAAAAGATGTGCGAATGCCTAATATTCTATGGAAAAAATTTAATATCTTACTTCCTATTGAAAAATTCCAGAAAAATGCCACCCAAAATCGCTCCTTTTTAGAAAAGAATGCTCCACAAACCTTGCAACTATATGATGATTTTGTTCGCTATATTCTTGCAAATGTCAAAGCAGGTGATAGGCTAGGATTTGATATCTTAGAAGTTGCTAATATGGATGGATTGACTATAGCTTCGCGCAAGCTTATAAAAAACATCCGAGCAATTCAGGAAAATCAACCCCAAGAATTGGATTTTTCTTTAACAGAAACGAAGTTAATATGGTCTGCTATGGGATTTCCTGATTATTATGCATCAAAATTGTTGCCAAAAGATAATATTCTAGACTCGGTTGCATACCAAGATGAGTTGAAGAAAACGCAAGGCCAAAAAGAGAAACAAGAACAAGACCCAGAAGAGAAGCAAGTGCAGAACCAAGAAGACGAGCAGGAGCAAGTCCAAGAAGAGAAGCAAGTGCAGAATCAAGAAGACGAGCAGGAGCAAGTCCAAGAAGAGAAGCAAGTGCAGAACCAAGAAAACGATCAAGAGCAAGACCAAGAAAATAAGCAAGCACCACGCAAAGAAGATGAGCAAGTGCTTGATGAGACTGGTTCCGAATCTAAAGACGACGACTACCACATTCCTTTGAGATTTTGGTTTCTCTTGGCGCTGGTAATTTTTTGGATTTACAGATTGTTTTTAGCTAACAAATAGAAAAGAGAATAGATGAGAATTGCAGATTATAGCGTGACTAAGGCAGTGCTGGAGCGTCACGGTTTTACCTTTAAAAAGTCCTTCGGGCAAAATTTCCTGACGGATACCAATATCCTTCAAAAAATCGTGGATACGGCTGAGATTGATAACCAGGTTAATGTTATTGAAATCGGTCCAGGGATTGGTGCTTTGACGGAATTTTTGGCGGAGCGTGCAGCTGAAGTCATGGCCTTTGAGATTGACCACCGTTTGGTACCAATTTTAGCAGATACCCTGCGTGATTTTGACAATGTGACAGTGGTTAACGAGGACATTCTCAAAGTTGACTTGGCTCAGCATATCCAGAATTTCAAAAATCCTGAATTGCCGATTAAAGTAGTAGCCAACTTGCCCTACTACATTACAACACCTATTCTCATGCATTTGATTGAAAGTGGCATTCCTTTCAGCGAGTTTGTGGTCATGATGCAGAAAGAAGTGGCAGATCGTATCTCAGCCCAACCTAACACCAAGGCTTACGGTAGCTTGTCGATTGCGGTTCAGTATTACATGACTGCCAAGATTGCCTTTATCGTGCCTCGTACGGTCTTTGTGCCAGCGCCAAATGTGGACTCAGCTATCTTGAAAATGGTGCGTCGTCCAGAGCCAGCTGTAGCAGTAGAAGATGAGAACCTCTTCTTTAAGGTTTCCAAGGCAAGTTTCACCCATCGCCGTAAGACCTTGTGGAACAACTTGACAGGTTACTTTGGGAAAACTGATGAAGTCAAGGATAAGCTGACCAAGGCTTTGGACCAGGCAGGCTTATCTCCATCTGTGCGTGGGGAAGCTCTCGGCTTGGCAGAATTTGCCAGCCTAGCAGATGCACTTAAAGGGCAAGGATTCTAAGATGCAGGGACAAATCATTAAAGCCTTGGCGGGCTTCTACTATGTGGAGAGTGATGGTCAGGTTTATCAAACACGCGCGCGTGGGAATTTCCGTAAAAAAGGCCATACACCTTACGTTGGGGATTGGGTAGATTTTTCTGCCGAGGAAAATTCAGAAGGTTATATCCTCAAAATTCACGAACGGAAAAACAGCTTGGTCCGTCCGCCTATTGTCAATATTGACCAAGCTGTGGTTATCATGTCGGCTAAGGAGCCGGATTTTAATAGCAATTTGCTAGATCGCTTCTTGGTTCTTTTGGAGCACAAGGGCATCCATCCCGTTGTCTATATTTCTAAAATGGATTTGTTGGACGATAGGGGAGAACTGGATTTTTTCCAACAAACCTATCGTGCCATCGGTTACGATTTTGTGACCAGTAAAGAGGAACTCCTGCCTTTGTTAACCGGCAAAGTAACAGTCTTTATGGGGCAGACAGGTGTTGGTAAGTCAACCCTTCTTAATAAAATCGCACCAGACCTCAATCTTGAAACAGGAGAAATCTCAGATAGTCTAGGTCGTGGTCGCCACACTACTCGAGCTGTTAGTTTTTATAATCTCAATGGTGGTAAAATCGCGGACACGCCAGGATTTTCATCACTGGATTATGAAGTATCAACGGCTGAAGACCTCAATCAGGCCTTTCCAGAGATTGCCAGTGTCAGTCGAGAATGTAAATTCCGCACTTGTACCCATACCCATGAGCCGTCCTGTGCAGTCAAGACAGCAGTAGAGGAAGGCATCATTGCCACCTTCCGTTTTGACAACTACCTACAATTCCTCAGTGAAATTGAAAATCGTAGAGAAACCTATAAAAAAGTCAGCAAAAAAATTCCAAAATAAGGAGAAACCTATGTCTCAATACAAGATTGCTCCGTCAATTCTGGCAGCAGATTATGCCAACTTTGAACGTGAAATCAAACGCCTAGAAGCAACTGGGGCAGAATATGCCCATATCGATATTATGGATGGTCACTTCGTGCCGCAAATCAGTTTTGGTGCTGGTGTGGTCGAAGCTCTTCGTCCCCATAGCAAGATGGTTTTTGACTGCCACTTGATGGTAGCTAATCCTGAGCGCCATTTAGAGGACTTTGCGCGTGCAGGTGCAGATATCATCAGCATTCACGTAGAGGCAACGCCTCATATCCATGGTGCTCTTCAAAAGATTCGTTCTCTAGGTGTCAAGCCATCGGTTGTTATCAATCCTGGTACACCTGTTGAGGCTATCAAGCACGTACTTCACCTAGTGGACCAAGTTTTGGTCATGACAGTGAATCCTGGTTTTGGTGGGCAAGCCTTTCTACCTGAAACCATGGATAAGATTCGTGAGTTGGTTGCCCTTCGTGAGGAAAAAGGCTTGAACTTTGAGATTGAAGTGGATGGTGGGATTGATGATCAAACCATTGCTCAAGCAAAAGAAGCTGGTGCGACCGTTTTTGTAGCAGGGTCTTATGTCTTTAAGGGAGATGTCAATGAACGAGTACAAACTCTCCGAAAACAACTGGACTAGGGTTGCAGTTTTTGCAGGCGGAGACCGTGGTCATTATCGGACGGATTTTGACTGCTTTGTCGGTGTGGATCGAGGATCGCTCTGGGTCTTAGAAGAAGACCTTCCTCTCGCTCTAGCAGTTGGAGATTTTGATTCTGTCACTGCAGAAGAACGTCAGTTGATTCAAAAACGAGCCCAGCATTTTGTTCAAGCCCAGCCAGAAAAGGATGATACAGATCTGGAACTAGCACTTTTAACGATTTTTGAAAAAAATCCTCAAGCCCAAGTGACCATTTTTGGGGCTTTGGGTGGTCGTATTGACCATATGCTGGCTAATGTCTTTCTACCTAGCAATCCCAAGTTGGCACCCTATATGCGCCAGATAGCGATTGAGGATGGGCAAAACTTGATTGCCTATTGTCCAGAAGGGACTAGTCAGCTAGAGCCTCGTTCAGACTACGACTATCTTGCTTTTATGCCAGTTCGGGATAGCCAGTTGACCATTATCGGAGCCAAGTACGAGTTGACAGAGGAGAATTTTTTCTTTAAAAAAGTGTACGCTTCTAACGAATATATAGATAGGGAAGTTTCGGTAACTTGCCCAGATGGCTATGTCGTCGTGCTGCATAGCAAGGACAGGAGGTAGGATGGAGACTGTATTATTACTATTATTAATTGCTAATCTAGCTGGTCTCTTTCTGATTTGGCAAAGGCAGGATAAGCAAGACAAGTACCTAGCCAAGAGTTTGGAGGATCAGGCAGATCATCTGTCAGACCAGTTGGATTATCGCTTTGAACAAGCCAGACAGGCCAGCCAGTTAGACCAAAAAGACTTGGAAGTAGCTGTCAGCGACCGCTTGCAGGAAGTGCGAATGGAGTTGCACCAAGGCTTGACTCAAGTTAGACAGGAGATGAACGAGAATCTCCTTCAAACCAGAGATAAGACCGACCAACGCCTCCAAGCCCTGCAGGAATCAAATGAGCAACGTTTAGAACAAATGCGTCAGACGGTCGAGGAAAAGTTGGAAAAGACTTTACAGACGCGCTTGCAGGCTTCCTTTGAGACAGTTTCCAAGCAACTAGAGTCTGTCAATCGAGGTTTGGGAGAAATGCAGACAGTTGCCCGCGATGTTGGTGCCCTCAACAAGGTTCTCTCTGGTACCAAAACGCGAGGGATTCTGGGTGAATTGCAACTGGGGCAAATCATCGAAGATATCATGACACCTGCCCAGTACGAACGAGAATTTGCAACGGTTGAGAACTCTAGCGAGCGAGTGGAGTATGCCATCAAGTTACCTGGACAGGGTGACCAGGAATATGTCTATTTACCGATTGACTCCAAGTTTCCACTGGCAGATTATTACCGCCTAGAAGAAGCCTATGAAGCAGGTGACAAGGACGAGATTGAGCGCTGTCGCAAGTCGCTCTTGGCAAGCGTTAAGCGTTTCGCCAAGGATATCAAGAGCAAGTACATAGCGCCACCTCGGACGACCAATTTTGGAGTCTTGTTTGTTCCGACAGAAGGACTTTATTCGGAAATCGTCCGCAATCCTGTCTTCTTTGATGATTTGAGACGAGAAGAACAGATTATTGTCGCAGGTCCAAGTACCCTGTCGGCTCTGCTCAACTCCCTATCAGTTGGCTTCAAAACTCTCAATATCCAAAAGAGTGCTGACCATATCAGCAAGACTCTTGCCAGCGTCAAGACCGAGTTTGGCAAGTTTGGTGGCATTCTGGTCAAAGCACAAAAGCATCTCCAACATGCCTCTGGCAATATTGATGAATTATTAAACCGTCGTACCACAGCTATCGAGCGGACGCTCCGTCACATTGAATTATCAGAAGGTGAGCCTGCGCTTGATCTACTCCATTTCCAAGAAGATGAGGAAGAATATGAAGATTAGTCACATGAAAAAAGATGAGCTGTTTGAAGGTTTTTACCTGATTAAGTCAGCTGACCTAAGACAGACGCGTGCTGGGAAAAATTACCTAGCCTTTACCTTCCAAGACGATAGTGGCGAGATTGAAGGGAAACTTTGGGATGCCCAACCTCATAACGTCGAGGCCTTTACTGCAGGGAAAGTGGTCCACATGCAGGGGCGCAGAGAAGTTTATAACAACACTCCTCAAGTCAATCAAATTACTCTCCGCTTGCCTCAGCCTGGGGAACCCAATGATCCAGCTGATTTCAAGGTCAAGTCGCCAGTTGATGTCAAGGAGATTCGTGACTATATGTCGCAAATGATTTTCAAGATTGAAAATCCTGTCTGGCAGCGTATCGTTCGCAGTCTCTACACCAAGTATGATAAGGAATTCTACTCCTATCCGGCTGCCAAGACCAACCACCACGCCTTTGAAACGGGTTTGGCTTTTCACACGGCAACTATGGTGCGCTTGGCAGATGCCATTAGCGAGATCTATCCTCAGCTCAACAAGAGCCTGCTTTATGCTGGGATTATGTTGCATGACTTGGCCAAGGTTATTGAGTTGACGGGACCAGACCAGACGGAGTATACAGTACGAGGCAATCTCATCGGTCATATAGCACTCATCGATAGCGAAATTACCAAGACAGTCATGGAGCTGGGCATCGATGATACTAGAGAAGAAGTGGTGCTACTGCGCCATGTCATCCTCAGTCACCATGGCTTGCTGGAGTATGGAAGTCCAGTCCGTCCACGCATTATGGAGGCAGAGATTATTCATATGATTGACAATCTAGATGCCAGCATGATGATGATGTCAACAGCTCTAGCTTTGGTGGACAAAGGAGAGATGACCAATAAAATCTTCGCTATGGACAATCGTTCCTTCTATAAACCAGATTTAGATTAATGATTTAAGAAAAACGAGCATTTTTTACGCAATAATGTTCGTTTTTTTATGTGAATGTGGTATAATGGATAAAATATCAAAATTAAATGGAATGGTAAATAAAAATGAAATTAAGAAGAAGTGATCGGATGGTTGTCATTTCCAACTATTTGATTAATAATCCATACAAACTAACAAGTCTCAATACCTTTGCAGAAAAGTACGAATCTGCTAAATCATCGATTTCAGAGGACATCGTGATTATCAAGCGTGCCTTTGAGGAAATAGAAATTGGCCATATTCAGACTGTGACTGGAGCAGGTGGTGGCGTTATCTTTACACCCTCAATCTCGAGTCATGAAGCCAAAGAAATGATAGCAGACTTGCGTGACAAACTTTCAGAAAGCGACCGTATCTTGCCAGGTGGCTATATCTATCTGTCTGATCTGCTCAGTACACCTGCCATTTTGAAAAATATTGGGCGTATCATTGCCAAGAGCTTTATGGACCAAAAAATCGATGCCGTGATGACAGTAGCAACAAAAGGTGTGCCACTCGCAAATGCAGTTGCCAATGTCCTCAACGTTCCATTTGTCATTGTGCGCCGTGACTTGAAAATTACCGAAGGTTCAACGGTCAGCGTCAACTATGTTTCAGGTTCAAGTGGTGACCGTATTGAGAAAATGTTCCTTTCAAAACGCAGCCTCAAGGCAGGCAGTCGTGTCTTGATTGTGGATGATTTCTTGAAAGGCGGAGGAACTGTCAACGGGATGATTAGTCTCTTGCGTGAGTTTGATTCAGAATTGGCTGGTGTTGCAGTCTTTGCAGACAATGCTCAAGAAGAACGTGAAAAGCAGTTTGATTACAAATCACTCTTGAAAGTAACCAATATTGATGTCAAGAACCAATCCATCGATGTCGAGATTGGAAATATCTTTGACGAAGACAAATAAGAGATAGAACTAAAGGTTGGAACGATTGTCCCAGCCTTTCTTTGCAAACAGAATAGAAGGATGCTTATGAAAACACCATTTATCAGCCGTGAAGATTTGGAAACGATTGTTGCAGAGTTCCCGACTCCTTTTCACTTATATGATGAGAAGGGAATTCGCGAAAAAGCAAGAGCAGTCAACCAAGCTTTTTCCTGGAACGAGGGCTTTAAGGAATATTTTGCAGTTAAGGCCACCCCAACCCCAGCCATCTTGAAAATCCTCAAAGAGGAAGGTTGTGGTGTGGACTGTTCCAGCTATGTGGAGCTCCTGATGAGCCACAAACTGGATTTCCCCGGTTCTGAGATCATGTTCTCATCAAACAATACGCCAGACCAAGAGTACGCTTATGCCCATGAATTAGGTGCGACCATTAACTTGGATGCCTTTGAAGACATTGAGCATCTGGAGCGAGCTGTAGGCATTCCAGAAATCATCTCTTGTCGTTACAATCCAGGCGGAGTCTTTGAATTAGGAACAGACATCATGGACAATCCTGGGGAGGCTAAGTTTGGCATGACCAAGGATCAGCTTTTTGAAGCCTTTGCGATTTTGAAGGAAAAAGGAGCCAAGACTTTTGGGATTCACTCCTTCCTAGCATCCAATACCGTGACCCATCTCTACTATCCAGAGTTGGCCCGCCAGCTTTTTGAATTGGCTGTTGAAATCAAGGAAATGTTGGGTATTTCGCTAGACTTTATCAATCTTTCCGGCGGAATCGGAGTCAACTATCGCCCAGACCAGGAGCCAAATGACATTGCTGTGATTGGTGAGGGAGTTCGTAAGGTTTATGAAGAAGTTCTTACACCTGCAGGACTTGGTCAGGTTAAGATTTTCACAGAATTAGGCCGTTTTATGTTGGCACCTCATGGAGCTCTCGTCACAAGAGTCACTCATAAGAAAAAAACTTACCGTACCTATCTAGGTGTGGATGCATCAGCAGTCAACCTCATGCGCCCCGCCATGTATGGAGCCTACCACCATATCACCAATCTGACCCATCCAGACGGACCAGTTGAGGTGGTAGATGTGGTTGGTTCACTCTGTGAAAACAATGATAAATTTGCAGTGAATCGCGAGCTACCTCATACAGAAATCGGTGATTTGCTGGTGATTCATGATACAGGTGCACATGGATTCTCCATGGGTTACCAGTACAATGCCAAGCTGCGTTCTGCAGAAATCCTCTATACCGAAGAAGGAAAAGCCCGTCAAATCCGCCGTGCAGAGCGTCCTGAGGACTATTTTGCAACCTTATATGGTTTTGGTTTTGAACCGGATCACTAAGAGGGAATGAAAATGAAAGTGAAAAACAGATTGCTTTCTAAAAAATAGACAAAAAACCTTGTTTTTCACCTTACTCGTGATATAATAAAACTATAAAACGGTTTCAAGGAAGGTGACGATATGTCTGAAGAAACAATTGACTATGGACAAGTGACAGGAATGGTGCATTCGACAGAGAGTTTTGGGGCGGTGGATGGCCCTGGGATTCGGTTTATCGTCTTTTTGCAGGGCTGTCAGATGCGTTGCCAGTACTGCCATAACCCCGATACATGGGCTATGGAGACCAATAAATCACGAAGACGGACAGTAGACGATGTTTTGTCAGAAGCCCTTCGCTACCGTGGATTCTGGGGTGACAAGGGAGGAATCACTGTTAGTGGTGGAGAAGCCCTCTTACAGATTGATTTCCTAATTGCCCTCTTTACCAAGGCCAAGGAAAAAGGAATCCACTGTACCTTGGATACCTGTGCCCTTCCGTTCCGTAATAAACCACGTTATCTCGAAAAATTTAATAAACTCATGGCGGTGACTGACTTGGTTCTCTTGGATATCAAGGAAATCAACGAAGAACAGCATAAGATTGTCACAAGCCAAACCAATAAAAACATCTTGGCCTGTGCCCAGTACCTATCAGATATCGGGAAGCCTGTTTGGATTCGTCACGTTCTCGTGCCAGGATTGACAGACCGTGATGAAGATTTGATTGAACTTGGGAAGTTCGTAAAAACCCTCAAAAACGTTGACAAGTTTGAAATCCTACCTTATCATACGATGGGAGAATTCAAGTGGCGTGAACTTGGAATTCCTTATTCGCTTGAAGGGGTCAAACCTCCAACAGCAGACCGTGTCAAGAATGCCAAGGAATTGATGGATACAGAAAGTTACCAAGACTACATGAAACGTGTTCATGGATAAAAAAGAAGCCTGATGGAGACATCGGGCTTTTGTGATGCATAAAAAGCCTAGCCTTTCAGCTAAGCCTTTTTCTTATTTTCTAGAATGTTGTTTACCAGCATTGCGTTTTTTATGTTTCTTATTGGTCATGATCGCAGTTGCTTGGTTTGGAGTGACATCTTTGCGTTCGCCTCCAGTTGAAAATGAACTTGCTTTTGGTGGATTTTTGGCAAATTCTTCACGAACTTTTTTGCGAAGTTTTGGACGAACAACATAGTTAACGATGAACTGTTGGAGAATCATCATGAAACCACCGACAACCCAGTAAAGCGTCACACTGGCTGGTGCGAAGAAGGAGAAGACGACAATCATGAGTGGACTCACGTAAATCATTCTTTTTAGTTGATCTCTTTGCATCTCGTCTTCTACTCCATGAAGTGAGAGAAGTGATTGGAGATAGTAGAGGATACCAGCGAAAGCGACAAGGAGCAGACTTGGTGAACCGAGATCGATACCCAAGAAGGTAGAGCTAGCTACACCATCAGTGTATTGGGCTGCAAAGTAGATAGCAGAGAAGAAAGGCATTTGAATGAGGATAGGGAAACATCCTACTCCACCGAACACACTGATGCCATGTTCTTTCTGAGTATCCCAGAGAGCTTGTTGAGCCTCTAGCTTTTCTTCTTGAGTTGTAGCTTCTTTGAGGCGTGTTTGATGTGGCTCAAGGACATGTTTGAGGGCATTCATCTTCTCAGAGTGAAGCGTTGCCTTCCATGATTGGTAGATACCAAGTGGTAAGATAATCAAGCGCACGATAATGGTTACGATAATGATAGCGACCCCGAAGCCTAGACCTTTATCAGTAGCGAAGTACTTGATAGCTTCAGCCATAGGTGCTCCGATGGTATTCCAAATCAATCCTGTGGGTTGTCCTGTTGCTTTGTCTACTTGGACACAGCCTGACAAGACGAGTAGCATAGCCACTCCCATAGCAGAGAGGGCAAAACGTTTAATAGATTTCAATGTTTTCATTCCTTCTTTAAAAATTATACCTTTCTATTCTACTGTTTTTTTGTAAAATATACAATAGTTCTAGAGACCTAATTTGCGACTTTGAAGTCAGAATAGGATGAAAAGTTGCTCATTTGTACATCTAGATAGGTAACTTTTGAAAAAGGTGTCGGACCTTTTCGGATCTCTTGGATAAATTTTGCCATAGTGGCAGAGGAGTCTGCCTGAGCAAGAATTTCCACTGTGCCATCGTCGTTATTCCAGACACGACCAGTGATGCCACCGATTTCAAGAGCTAAAGTAACAACACCCCAACGAAAACCAACACCCTGCACCCTGCCTTGGGCAATCATTCTAACCTTTTGCATACAAAACCCCTTTGATTGTGTTATAATGTTTCTATGACTATTATAACCTCAAAAGCCAATTCTGTGGTAAAAAATGCCAAGAAATTACATCAAAAAAAATATCGAAAATCTGCTTATTTGATTGAAGGCTGGCACTTATTCGAAGAAGCTGTTCAAGCAGGAGTGACGATTGAAAAGGTCTTTGCCCTAGAAAGTTACCGAGATCAGCTAGCGGCTTTTCCTCAAACTATCTGGGTTTCAGAGGAGA
This sequence comes from Streptococcus oralis, assembly GCF_006175905.1. GTDB lineage: Bacteria > Bacillota > Bacilli > Lactobacillales > Streptococcaceae > Streptococcus > Streptococcus oralis_BG. The sequence goes on along the minus strand of NZ_SSNB01000001.1, from coordinate 427,296 downwards.
TTTTGCGGGATTTGGCAGATACGCAAACTCCTCAAGGGATTGTTGCAGTGATTCAAAAAGAAGAAGTGGGTCTGCCCGATCTCCATCAGGGCAAGTTTCTATTTTTAGAAGATGTCCAAGATCCAGGCAATGTGGGCACCATGATTCGGACTGCGGATGCGGCAGGTTTTACAGGAGTCATTGTTTCAGACAAGTCAGCGGATATCTACAGTCTCAAGACCCTGCGTTCCATGCAAGGAAGTCATTTTCACTTGCCCATCTATCGGATGTCTCTTGCTTCCTTTGTAGAAGAGGCAAAGAAGAGCAATTTGCCCATTCTAGCAACGACCTTATCCAAAGAATCCAAGGACTATCGTGAGCTTTCTTCACTAGAGAACTTTGTTTTAGTCATGGGAAATGAAGGGCAGGGGATTAGTTCTGTCATGGCTGAGAGTGCTGATCAGCTGGTTCATATAGGCATGAAAGGTCGAGCAGAAAGTCTCAACGTGGCAGTTGCAGCAGGTGTTTTGATGTTTTATTTCAGCTAATTTATAAAATCTTTGTTATAATCAAGACATATTTATAGAAAAAGGAGAATCAGAATGAATCAAACGATTATTCAAGAACGTTCAGGTCTCAATCAATTTTACGCTAAGGTTTATGCCTTTGTGGGACTTGGGATTAGTCTATCAGCTCTCGTGTCAGCTTTGATGTTGACAGTCTTTCAGTCCCAATTGGTCTACTTTTTAATGCATGGCCGTCTCTGGTTGATGATTGCAACTTTTGCAGAACTTGCTCTGGTCTTTGTTGCAAGTAGCATGGCTGCAAAAAATAGCCCAGCAGCTCTCCCAGTATTTTTAGTTTATTCTGTTTTAAATGGATTTACGCTCAGTTTTGTCGTAGCCTTCTATACACCTGGGACCGTCTTATCAGCCTTTGTATCCAGTGCCCTACTCTTCTTTGTCATGGCGGCAATCGGAATTTTCACCAAGAAAGATTTGAGTGGAATGGGCCGAGCTTTGATGGCGGCGCTTGTTGGTCTCATCATTGCCATGGTTGTGAATCTATTTTTAGCCAATAGCTTCTTTGACTACATGATTAGTATTGCCATGGTCTTGGTTTTCTCAGGTTTGATTGCTTGGGATAACCAAAAGATTCGCTATGTTTATGAACAGTCACGAGGACAAGTAGCGACAGGATGGGTCATCTCAATGGCGCTCAGCATCTATCTAGACTTTATCAACCTCTTCCTTAGCATCTTACGTATCTTTGGTCGAAACGATTAATGAATGACAGAGTCAGTGTTCAAAAGAGCACTGACTTTTTCTTATTTACTCTTTTCTTTTCTTGGAAATAGGTGTATAATGCTTTTAACTAATTTTTGAGGAGCTGTTTATGAAGAAAAGTTTTATTCATCAACAAGAAGAAATTTCCTTTGTGAAGAACACTTTTACCCAGTATTTGAAAGATAAGTTAGAAGTTGTTGAAGTTCAAGGTCCTATCTTGAGCAAGGTCGGGGATGGGATGCAGGACAACCTGTCAGGTGTCGAAAATCCAGTATCTGTCAAGGTTTTGCAGATTCCAGATGAAACTTATGAAGTCGTTCACTCACTTGCCAAATGGAAACGCCACACCTTGGCTCGTTTTGGTTTCGGTGAAGGTGAAGGGCTGTTTGTTCACATGAAGGCCCTTCGTCCAGACGAAGATTCGCTCGACGCGACCCACTCAGTTTATGTGGACCAGTGGGATTGGGAGAAGGTTATCCCAAACGGTCAACGCAATATCGCCTATCTCAAGGAAACTGTTGAGAAGATTTACAAGGCTATCCGTCTGACAGAGCTAGCCGTAGAAGCCCGCTACGATATCGAATCCATCTTGCCAAAACAAATCACCTTTATCCATACAGAAGAGTTGGTGGAACGCTATCCAGATTTAACACCGAAAGAGCGTGAAAATGCGATCTGTAAAGAGTTCGGTGCAGTCTTCTTGATTGGTATCGGTGGCGAGTTGCCTGACGGAAAACCTCATGATGGCCGTGCACCTGACTACGATGACTGGACAACAGAGTCTGAAAATGGCTACAAGGGACTAAATGGTGATATTCTCGTTTGGAACGAATCTCTTGGTTGTGCTTTTGAACTTTCATCAATGGGGATTCGGGTAGATGAGGATACCCTTCGTCGCCAAGTGGCTCTTACAGGAGACGAAGATCGTCTTGAGCTGGAATGGCATAAAGCCCTGCTTAACGGCCTTTTCCCACTGACAATCGGTGGAGGTATCGGACAGTCTCGGATGGCCATGTTCCTTCTTCGTAAGAAACACATCGGAGAGGTTCAGACCAGTGTCTGGCCTCAAGAAGTTCGCGATACGTACGAAAATATTTTGTAGAGAATCGAACCGCAAGGTTCGGTTTTCTTTCTCTTTTTGCCTATAATTTGGTATAATAAACGGTATGAAAATCGTATCAGGAATCTACGGAGGGCGTCCCCTCAAGACGCTAGAAGGCAAGACGACGAGGCCGACATCAGATAAGGTGCGTGGAGCTATCTTTAACATGATAGGTCCCTATTTTGAGGGTGGTCGTATCTTGGATCTCTATGCTGGCAGTGGTGGTTTATCCATTGAGGCAGTCTCGCGTGGGATGTCCCATGCTGTCTTAGTGGAACGGGATCGAAAGGCGCAGGTTATCATCGCTGAAAATATCCAGATGACCAAGGAAGTTTCCAAATTTCAGCTTTTAAAGATGGAAGCTGAACGGGCCTTGGAGCAAGTGAAGGGTCCCTTTGACCTGGTCTTTTTAGACCCGCCCTATGCCAAGGAACAAATCGTTGCAGATATCGAAAAAATGGCAGAAAGAAACCTTTTCTCCGAAGAGGTCATGGTTGTCTGCGAAACCGATAAGTCTGTAGAACTCCCAGAAGAAATCGCCTGCTTAGGTATCTGGAAGGAAAAAATATATGGGATTAGTAAGGTGACAGTTTATGTCAGATAAAATTGGATTATTTACAGGTTCATTTGACCCGATGACAAATGGACATCTGGATATTATTGAACGTGCCAGCAAACTCTTTGACAAGCTCTATGTCGGGGTTTTCTACAATCCCCACAAACAAGGCTTTCTCCCTGTTGAAAATCGCAAACGAGCAGTCGAAAAAGCGGTGGCGCATTTAGATAATGTAGAGGTGATGGCTTCTCATGATCGGTTAGTTGTTGATGTTGCAAGAAGACTGGGAGCCAAAACTCTTGTCCGTGGCTTGCGGAATACCACCGACTTGCAATACGAGTCTAGTTTTGACTACTACAATCATCAACTGGCTCCAGAAATCGAAACCATTTACCTATATAGCCACCCAGAGCATCTTTATATTAGCTCTTCGGCCGTGAGAGAACTTCTGAAGTTTGGTCAGGAGATTCAGCAATATGTCCCAAACAGTGTTGTGGAGGAATTAGAACATGAAGAAAAAAACTAGATGGCCCTTATATGTCATCCTAGCACTAGTATTGACTTTTTTAGCCTTTGTAGTACCTTTACCTTACTACGTAGAAGTTCCGGGTGGAGCGGAAGATATTCGTCGCGTTTTGAAAGTCAATGAAAGAGAAGACACAGAAGCAGGAGCTTACCAGTTTGTAACAGTCGGTATTCGACACGCAACCCTATCGCATCTTGTCTATGCTTGGTTAACACCTTTCACGGATATTAGAAGTGCCAAGGAGACTACGGGCGGCTCTACTGATGCAGAATTTATGCGGATCAATCAGTTCTACATGCAAACTTCTCAAAACATGGCCAAGTATCAAGGATTGAAGACGGCTGGAAAGGATATCGAGCTCAAGTATCTGGGAGTCTATGTCTTGACCGTGACGGACAATTCAACTTTTAAGGGTATTTTGAACATAGCAGATACAGTGACAGCTGTTAATGACAAAACATTTGACAGTTCAAAAGACTTGGTCGACTATGTCAACTCTCAACAATTAGGGGACACGGTCAAGGTAACCTATGAAGAAGACGGAAAAGTCAAGTCTGCTGAAGGTAAAATTATCACTCTCGAAAACGGGAAAAATGGGATTGGAATTGGCTTGATTGACCGTACGGAAGTGACCAGTGACGTTCCCATTCGCTTCTCTACAGCTGGTATTGGCGGCCCAAGTGCTGGTCTCATGTTTAGTCTAGCCATCTATACCCAGATAGCAGATCCAGGACTTCGTAATGGCCGCATCGTTGCGGGAACGGGAACTATTGATCGCGATGGAAATGTTGGCGACATCGGTGGAATTGACAAAAAAGTGGTTGCAGCCTCTCGTCAGGGAGCCAACATCTTTTTTGCTCCTGACAATCCAGTCACCGAGGAAGCAAAAAAAGCAGATCCAAATGCGAAAAGCAACTATGAAACAGCCCTAGAAGCTGCCAAAACGATCAAGACAGAGATGAAAATCGTTCCTGTTAAAACTTTGCAGGATGCGATTGATTACCTTAAAAACAATCCCTAATTTGTAAAAAAATTGAAAACTAGCGCGCAAGCGGATAAGATGGTATAATAGTCAAATGGTTCAATTATTATTCACTCTAAGTAGTCATATACTCTTTATTTATTTGAGTTTTTACCTTTTGAAGGATCTTGTAAGATGGGAAAAGGTTTTAAAAGTGACCGCTACTAACACAAAAAAGGTTCGTTTGTTGGTAGGCTTCTTTAGTATTGTGATGGGCTACATCTTGAGTTCATTCTTTATCAGTTTGTACCAACTGTGGCAAGAAGCACTTAGGGGACTATTATAAAATCAAAAGTAAAGGAAACAACTATGGAAAAAATTGTGGTTCAAGGCGGTGATAATCGTCTGGTCGGAAGTGTGACGATCGAGGGGGCAAAGAATGCCGTCTTGCCCTTGTTGGCAGCGACTATTCTAGCAAGTAAGGGTAAGACAGTCTTGCAGAACGTTCCAATCTTGTCAGATGTTTTTACCATGAATCAAGTAGTTCGTGGTCTGAATGCCAAAGTTGACTTTGATGAGGGAGCTCATCTTGTCGAAGTCGATGCTACTGGTGACATCACGGAGGAAGCTCCTTACAAGTATGTCAGCAAGATGCGTGCATCGATTGTTGTTTTGGGACCAATCCTTGCTCGTGTAGGACATGCCAAGGTATCCATGCCAGGTGGTTGCACCATTGGGAGTCGTCCGATTGATCTCCACCTCAAAGGTTTGGAAGCTATGGGGGCAAAGATTACCCAGACAGCTGGTTACATCGAAGCCAAGGCAGAACGCTTGCATGGCGCTCATATCTATATGGACTTCCCTAGTGTCGGCGCGACACAAAACCTGATGATGGCAGCGACGTTAGCTGACGGTGTGACTGTCATTGAGAATGCTGCGCGTGAGCCGGAAATTGTTGACTTGGCTATTCTTCTTAATGAAATGGGAGCCAAGGTCAAGGGAGCTGGTACCGAAACAATCACAGTGACTGGTGTTGAGGAACTCCATGGAACAACTCATAATGTAGTACAGGACCGTATTGAAGCTGGAACCTTTATGGTGGCGGCAGCCATGACTGGCGGTGATGTCCTGATTCGAGATGCAGTCTGGGAGCATAATCGCCCCTTGATTGCCAAACTCCTTGAAATGGGAGTTGAGGTAACAGAGGAGTCCGAAGGCATTCGTGTCCGTTCTCAACTGGAAAATCTTAAAGCTGTTCATGTAAAAACCTTGCCACATCCAGGATTTCCGACAGATATGCAGGCTCAATTTACAGCCTTAATGACTGTTGCAAAAGGGGAATCCACTATGGTGGAAACGGTATTTGAGAATCGATTCCAACATCTGGAGGAAATGCGTCGGATGGGCTTGCATTCGGAGATTATCCGTGATACAGCCCGTATCGTAGGAGGACAAGTCTTGCAGGGAGCAGAAGTTCTATCAACAGACCTTCGTGCCAGTGCGGCCTTGATTCTGACAGGTCTGGTAGCGCAAGGGGAGACAGTTGTCGGTAAATTAGTCCACCTTGATAGAGGTTACTACCGCTTCCATGAGAAATTGGCTCAGCTAGGAGCGAAGATTCAGCGGATTGAGGCAAATGATGAAGAAGAATAAAAACATACGTTATGTACTCCGTCGCTTACTGTTGATTTTTATCGTACTCTTGCTGGGATTCCTTGCTTTAGGAATTGGCTTGATGGTAGGCTATGGAATCCTAGGAAAGGGACAGGATCCATGGGCTATCTTGTCTCCAGCAAAGTGGCAGGAATTGATTAGCAAATTTACAGGAAATTAGACTGGGAGACCAGTCTTTTTCTAAAGAAATAAGGAGAGATATGGACAAGAAAACAAGACAGGCTCTGATAGGGCTACTTATATTCTTACTCTTGGCTGCTGGAAGCTATTATATCAAGCAGATGCAGTCGGTACCAAATAGCCCTAGAACTAAAGTTAGCCAGAAAAGACAGGCTTCAGAAGCTCCTAGTCAGGAGTTGGCAGAGAGTGTCTTAACCGAGTCGATCAAGAACCAAATAAAAGGTAGTCTAGAATGGAATGAGGCAGGTGCCTTTGTCGTCAATGGGAATAAAACCAATCTAGATGCCAAGGTTTCTAGCAAACCTTACGCGGATAATAAAACAAAACCAGTCGGGAAAGAGACAGTCCCAACTGTTGCCAATGCTCTATTATCCAAAGCGACTCGACAGTATAAAAATCGTGAAGAAACAGGCAACGGCTCAACCCCTTGGACTCCGCCGGGATGGCATCAGGTTAAAAATCTAAAGGGAACCTATACGCACGCAGTAGATAGGGGGCATTTGTTGGGTTATGCCTTGATAGGTGGATTAGATGGCTTTGATGCTTCTACTAGCAATCCCAAGAACATTGCAGTTCAGACAGCTTGGGCGAACCAAGCGCAGGCTGAAGATTCGACAGGGCAGAACTACTATGAGAGTTTGGTTAGGAAAGCCTTGGACCAGAATAAGAGAGTCCGTTATCGGGTAACTCTCCACTATGCTACGAATGAGGATTTGGTTCCATCTGCTTCACAAATTGAAGCCAAGTCTTCGGATGGCGAATTGGAATTCAACGTTCTGATTCCAAATGTTCAAAAGGGTATCCAACTTGATTACCGAACAGGTCAGGTCACGGTGACAAACTAGAAAAAAGGAATAAAAATTGCTCCCTTGTCCGTCATTGATAAGGGAGTGATTGTATAAATTAGAAAATAATGTGATTCCTAAGCCAATTTATGATATAATGGAACACAAGATACTATTTTAGGAGAAGGACTATGGAAGACCCGAGCAGTCAGAATTTGTTGCTACAGTTTGTATTGTTATTTATCTTGACCCTGTTAAATGCTTTTTTCTCAGCCACTGAAATGGCGATGGTGTCACTAAACCGTTCCCGAGTGGAGCAAAAGGCAGAAGAGGGAGACAAACGTTACATTCGTTTGTTAAAGGTACTTGAAAATCCTAACCACTTTTTATCAACCATTCAAGTCGGTATCACCTTAATCACGATCTTATCAGGGGCAAAATTGGCAGATACACTTGGACAAGTAATTGCATCTTGGATAGGAAATAGTGAAACAGCTTACGCTATTGCAAGTTTTCTATCTTTAGCGTTTTTGACCTATATTTCTATTGTTTTTGGGGAACTCTATCCTAAACGGATTGCCCTCAATCTGAAAGATGCTTTGGCAATTCGAACAGCACCAATTATTATTGGTCTTGGAAAGATTGTCAGTCCCTTTGTCTGGTTGTTATCTGCTTCAACCAATCTCTTGAGTCGTTTAACGCCAATGACCTTTGATGATGCGGATGAAAAAATGACTCGAGATGAAATTGAGTACATGTTGACTAAGAGCGAAGAAACACTGGATGCAGATGAAATTGAAATGCTACAGGGGATCTTTTCTCTAGATGAACTAATGGCTCGTGAGCTAATGGTGCCTCGTACAGATGCCTTTATGGTAGATATTCAGGATGACAGTCAAACGATTATCCAAAGTATTCTAAAGCAAAATTTCTCACGTATCCCTGTTTACGATGGGGATAAGGACAATGTGATTGGTTTGATTCATACCAAGCGTTTGCTAAACGCCGCCTATGCAGATGGCTTTGAAAATATTGTCTGGAAGAAGATCTTACAAGATCCACTCTTTGTTCCTGAAACTATTTTTGTGGACGACCTCCTTAAAGAGCTTCGAAATACCCAAAACCAAATGGCCATTTTGCTCGATGAATATGGTGGTATGGCTGGACTGGTCACACTGGAAGACCTGCTGGAGGAGATTGTCGGTGAGATTGATGACGAGACGGATAGGGCAGAAATCGAAGTTCATCAAATCGGTGAGGACACCTATATTGCACAGGGAACCATGAATCTTAACGACTTCAATGGCTACTTTGGTGTTGAACTAGAAAGCGATGATGTGGATACCATCGCTGGTTATTATTTGACGGGTGTTGGTACGATTCCAACAACTGAAAAAATCAGTTATGAACTGGTCAGTCAAAACAAACAAATCGTCCTGACCAATGATAAGGTGAAAAATGGACGTGTTACCAAGGTAAAAGTTCAAATCACAGAACTAGAACCTGAAGAAGAAACAGAATAAAGCAGTGACTTGAGTCACTGCTTTTTGTAAATCTATATGGTAGGTACAGTTATCCCCACTTATTAGGAATACTAAAAAAGCCCGGTTTTACGAGCTTTTCATTTGGTTAATTCCTGTTCATTCAGGTATTGAAAGGCGGTAGACGGATTTGAACCGACGATCAAGCTTTTGCAGAGCCGTGCCTTACCACTTGGCTATACCGCCTCAACGTTTATTATTATACCTTGAAAATCATTTCCCGTCAATAGTTTCTTATTCTAAAATCCAATTTAGGAAAACAGATGATGATCGAAGAAGTGAGAAAAAGCTTTTAAAAATCCCCTTCTAAAGAAGATCAGACTAGAAAGTATTTCTTGCAGATACAAACAAAGAATGCAAGAATTTTGACAAATAGAAGTTTTTTGAGGAAATGCGCCTAAATATTCTGAAAATTCGTTTACTTTTTAAAAAATATATGTTATAATTTCCAATAAGCCTAAATTTTTCAAGAGGAGTTAAAAACATGAAAAAAAGTAGAGTATTTGTTGCAGCAGGAGTTGCTTTATTAGCAGCAGGAGTACTAGCTGCTTGTGGTTCTTCAAAATCATCTGATTCAACAGCGCCAAAAAATTATGGTTATGTTTATACAGCTGACCCAGAAACATTGGATTACTTGATCTCAGGAAAACAAAGTACCAAAATTGCCACTTCAAATGGTATCGATGGTCTCTTTACAAATGATAAATATGGGAACCTAGTTCCTGCAGTTGCAGAAGACTGGTCAGTTTCAAAAGATGGTTTGACTTATACCTACAAGATTCGTAAAGGTGTCAAATGGTTCACATCAGATGGCGAAGAATATGCTGAAGTAACTGCCAAGGACTTCGTAAATGGTTTGAAACACGCAGCTGACAATAAATCAGCAGCTAAGTATCTAGCAGAAGATTCAGTTAAAGGTCTAGCTGACTATATAGCTGGAAACAATAAAGATTTTTCTTCAGTAGGAGTGAAGGCCGTTGATGATTATACTCTTGAGTATACTTTGAATAAACCAGAACCATACTGGAACTCTAAGATGGCCTACTCAATTTTCTGGCCATTGAACGAAGAATTTGAAAAATCAAAAGGGGCTGACTTTGGTAAAGCGACTGACCCTACATCCTTGCTTTACAATGGACCATTCTTGCTCAAAGGTTTGACTGCTAAGTCTTCTATCGAGTTCGTTAAGAATGAAAACTACTGGGACAAAGACAATGTTCATATTGATAAGGTAACCCTTGCTTTCTATGATGGGTCAGACCAAGAGTCAATTGAACGTAACTTTACAAGTGGAGCTTATAGCTATGCTCGCCTTTTCCCTACAAGTTCAAACTACTCTAAAGTTGAAGAGACCTACAAGGACAATATCTACTACAATCCATCAGGACCTGGTATTGGTGGTTTGGGTGTGAATATTGACCGTCAAGGTTACAAATACACTTCTAAGACAACTGATGAAGAGAAGACTTCTACTAAGAAAGCTCTTCTTAACAAGGACTTCCGTCAGGCTTTGAACTTCGCCTTTGACCGTACTTCTTACTCAGCACAAATTAATGGTAAAGAAGGTGCTCCTCTTGCAGTTCGTAACCTCTTTGTGAAACCAGGTTTTGTCTCTGCAGGTGAAAAAACTTTTGGTGACTTGGTGACTGAAAAGATGGCTGCTTATGGTGATGAATGGAAGAACGTAAACTTTGCTGATGGTCAAGATGGTCTTTTCAATGCTGATAAAGCTAAAGCCGAATTTGCCAAAGCTAAAACAGCATTGGAAGCAGAAGGTGTGAAATTCCCTATTCACTTGGATATTCCAGTAGATCAAACAGCTAAGAACTACATTGCACGTATCCAATCCTTCAAACAATCCGTTGAAACAGTACTTGGAGAAGACAATGTAGTCATCGATATTCAACAAATCACTGCAGATGAACTACAGAATATTACTTACTACGCAGCTAGCGCAGCAGCGGAAGATTGGGACCTCTCAGGAGCAGTTGGATGGAATCCAGACTACGAGGATCCATCAACTTACCTTGATATCTTGAAAACAACGAATGCTGAACAAACAAAAACATACATGGGTTACGAAGGCGCAGATAATGCTGCAGCTGCCCAAGTAGGTTTGAAAGAATACGATAAGTTAGTTGATGAAGCAGGAAAAGAAACTAGCGACTTGAATGTTCGTTATGAAAAATATGCTGCTGCCCAAGCTTGGTTGACAGACAGTTCACTCTTCTTGCCAGCTATGGCATCAAGTGGTGCTGCACCTATCATTTCTCGTGTTGTACCATTCTCAGCTTCATTCAGTCAATCTGGAGATAAAGGCTCAGACGTATACTTCAAGTATATTCAGTTACAAGATAAGGTTGTAACAAAAGCTGATTATGAACAAGCTCGTGAAAAATGGCTCAAAGAGAAAAAAGAATCAAACGAAAAAGTTCAAAAAGAATTGGCTAACCACGTTAAATAAATAACTCTCAAGAGAACTTTCTCTCCATGAGGAGAAGGTTCTTTTGGGATTTTAAAAGGAAACGATATGAAGAAATATATTTTTATGCGTGTATTGCGTTCATTGTTGTCTATTTTCTTGGTGACAACTTTGACATACACAATTATTTATACGATGGTTCCTCGAAAATTGATTTTCAAGCAGGATACCAACTATAACAAGATTGCAACGACACCGGACAAGCGGGATAATTATGAAAATACCGTTTATGAAAGGATGGGCTATATCGAGTACTACGATACCAAAGAGTTGCAAGAAAGAGCGAGCACAATGGACTCATCTGTAACAGTGGATGCCAATGATACCAATAAGGCAATCTACGAAAAATACATCAACCAACTAGGAAATGGTTGGACACTTGGTGTGTTCTCAGAAAGTGGTCAATTCTATGCTACGCGTGAAATTCCGATTTTTGAACGTGTTTTCAAATTCTATTCCAACTTGATTGACATTGATCATCCAAACAAGATTCAAGACCCTGAAAATCCAAACTTGCAACGTTATCTTCGTTTTGAAAATGATCCTGCTATCGGTTGGTCATTGGTTGGTTCAGGTACAAAACATAAATACCTTTTGTATTTCAACAATCAATTCCCATTTGTACACCAAAACTTTGTGAACATTAACTTGGGAGATTCTTACCCAACTTATGCAAACACACCAGTGCTTCAAGTTATCACACAAGGTCAGGGACAAACTAAGACATCAGAAGTTCAATTCCCTACAGGTAAAAAGACTTCATCTGTAGATATTTACTCTCGTACCTACAAATCACCAAGTCAAGCAGACGCACGTGAGGTGGCAAACTATGGTAAGGACGATCCTTACACGGCTACAGAAAGCAATTACCAATACCCTTCAATGATCGCAAGCTCAGCGGTTGCTGGTTTGATTGGTTTGATTATTTCGTATGCGATTGCGATTCCACTTGGATCTGCTATGGCTCGCCACAAAAATACTTGGATTGACAGCTTCTCGACAGGTGCTCTGACCTTCTTGCTTGCACTTCCAACGATTGCTTTGGTATATATTGTGCGCTTGATTGGATCATCTATCGGTCTGCCTGACTCATTCCCTATCTTGGGGGCTGGAGATTGGCGTTCTTATGTCTTACCAGCAGTTATTCTAGGTTTGTTGGGTGCGCCAAGTACAGCTATCTGGATTCGTCGTTACATGATCGACTTGCAATCTCAGGACTTCGTTCGTTTTGCTCGTGCAAAAGGTTTGTCTGAAAAAGAAATTTCAAATAAACACATCTTTAAAAATGCCATGGTTCCTTTGGTTTCAGGTATTCCTGGTGCCGTAATCGGGGTTATCGGTGGTGCAACATTGACAGAAACAGTCTTCGCTTTCCCAGGTATGGGTAAAATGTTGATTGACTCTGTTAAGGCATCAAACAACTCAATGGTAGTTGGTCTTGTCTTCATCTTCACGTGTATTTCTATCTTCTCACTCTTTGTAGGAGATATCTGGATGACCATGCTTGACCCACGTATTAAATTGACAGAGAAAGGAGGCAAATAATGTCAACAATTGATAAAGAAAAATTTCAGTTCGTAAAACGTGACGATTTTGCCTCTGAAACAATTGATGCTCCTGCCTATTCATACTGGGGTTCTGTATTTAGACAATTTCTAAAGAAAAAATCAACAGTCATTATGTTGGGGATTTTGGTTGCCATTATCTTGATGAGCTTTATTTATCCAATGTTCTCAAACTTTGACTTTAACGATGTAAGTAAGGTCAATGACTTTTCTGCTCGTTTTATCAAACCCAATGCTGAACATTGGTTTGGTACAGATAGTAATGGTAAATCCTTGTTTGACGGAGTTTGGTTTGGTGCGCGTAACTCTATCCTCATCTCTGTCATTGCAACTTTTATCAATCTTGTAATTGGGGTTATTGTTGGTGGAATCTGGGGAATTTCAAAATCTGTTGACCGCGTCATGATGGAAGTTTATAACATTATTTCAAACATTCCATCTCTCTTGATTGTCATTGTCTTGACTTACTCAATTGGTGCTGGTTTCTGGAATTTGATTTTTGCTATGAGTGTGACAACTTGGATTGGGATTGCTTATATGATTCGTATCCAAATCATGCGTTACCGTGACTTGGAATACAACCTTGCTTCTCAAACACTTGGAACACCAACCTTTAAAATCATTGTTAAAAACATCATGCCACAATTGGTATCTGTTATTGTTTCTACAATGACCTTGATGTTGCCAAGCTTCATCTCTTATGAAGCCTTCCTTTCCTTCTTTGGATTGGGATTGCCTGTAACAGTGCCAAGTTTGGGACGTTTGATCTCAGATTACTCACAAAACGTTACGACCAACGCTTACTTGTTCTGGATTCCATTGACAACCTTGATCTTGGTATCCCTATCTCTTTTCGTTGTTGGTCAAAACCTAGCGGATGCTAGTGATCCACGTACACATAGATAGGAGTAGACATGATAAAAGGAAAAGATGTAATTTTGACTGCTCGTGATATTGTCGTGGAATTTGACGTTCGTGACAAAGTTCTGACGGCTATCCGAGGAGTTTCTCTAGACTTGATTGAAGGAGAAGTTCTTGCCTTGGTAGGTGAGTCCGGTTCTGGTAAATCTGTTTTAACAAAAACCTTTACAGGGATGTTAGAAGACAATGGACGTATTGCCCAAGGAAGCATCGACTATCGTGGACAAGACTTGACTGCTCTTACTTCTAACAAGGAATGGGAGAAGATTCGTGGTGCTAAAATTGCGACTATCTTCCAAGACCCTATGACAAGTTTGGACCCAATCAATACAATCGGTAGCCAAATCACTGAAGTTATCGTTAAACACCAAGGGAAAACAGCTAAGGAAGCCAAAGAGATGGCAATCGACTATATGAACAAGGTCGGAATCCCAGATGCTGAAAAACGTTTTGAAGAGTATCCTTTCCAATATTCTGGAGGGATGCGCCAACGTATCGTTATTGCGATTGCCCTTGCCTGTCGTCCAGATATCTTGATCTGTGACGAGCCAACAACGGCCCTTGACGTTACCATTCAAGCGCAAATCATTGATTTGCTTAAAACCTTGCAAAATGAGTACCACTTTACCATTATCTTTATCACCCATGACCTTGGTGTGGTAGCAAGTATTGCCGATAAGGTAGCGGTTATGTATGCTGGTGAAATTGTAGAATACGGAACTGTTGAGGAAGTCTTCTACGATCCACGTCATCCATATACTTGGAGTCTCTTGTCTAGCTTGCCTCAGCTTGCTGATGATAAAGGGGAATTGTACTCTATCCCAGGAACACCACCGTCTCTTTATACTGAGTTGAAAGGTGATGCCTTTGCCCTTCGGTCAGATTATGCGATGCAAATTGACTTTGAACAGAAAGCACCTCAGTTTTCAGTCACGGATACCCACTGGGCTAAGACTTGGTTGCTTCATGAGAATGCTCCTAAAGTTGAAAAACCTGGGGTCATTGCAGATTTGCATGACAAGATTCGTGATAAAATGGGCTTTGCTCATCTAGAAGACTAGGAGGAAGGAAATGTCTGAAAAATTAGTAGAAATTAAAGATTTAGAAATTTCCTTCGGTGAAGGAAGTAAGAAGTTTGTCGCAGTTAAAAACGCCAACTTCTTTATCAACAAGGGAGAAACCTTCTCTCTTGTTGGTGAGTCTGGTAGTGGGAAAACAACCATTGGTCGTGCTATTATTGGTCTAAATAATACTAGTAAAGGTGAAATCATCTTTGATGGTCATAAAATTAATGGGAAAAAATCTCATAAGGAATCATCAGACTTGATCCGTCGCATCCAGATGATTTTCCAGGACCCTGCAGCCAGCTTGAATGAGCGTGCAACAGTTGACTATATCATCTCTGAAGGTCTTTACAACTATCACTTGTTTAAAGATGAAGAAGATCGAAAAGAAAAAGTTCAAAAGATGATTCATGAAGTTGGACTTTTGAAAGAACACTTGACCCGTTACCCACACGAGTTTTCTGGTGGTCAACGCCAGCGTATCGGGATTGCCCGTGCTCTTGTGATGGAACCTGATTTCGTTATTGCGGATGAGCCAATTTCAGCCTTGGACGTATCAGTGCGTGCGCAAGTCTTGAACTTGCTCAAGAAGTTCCAAAAAGAGTTGGGCTTGACCTATCTCTTTATCGCCCATGACTTGTCAGTTGTTCGCTTTATCTCAGATCGTATCGCGGTTATCTATAAGGGAGTTATCGTCGAAGTGGCGGAGACAGAGGAGTTGTTTAACAATCCTGTCCACCCATACACTCAAGCGCTTCTATCTGCTGTACCGATTCCAGATCCAATCTTGGAACGCAAGAAGGTCTTGAAAGTTTACGATCCTGACCAACATGACTATGAGACAGACAAGCCATCTATGGTAGAAATTCGTCCAGGTCACTATGTTTGGGCCAATCAAGCAGAAGTTGCTCGATACAAAGAAGCTCTTAAAAAATAAACAGACTAGGAGAGGGCCGAAAGGTCTTCTCATTTTTAATAGAAAAAATTCCCCTTCTACTAGCTTGTAAAAGGGGAATTGTATTATCATTAACGTTTAGACCAGGTACGTTTCATAAAGAGTAGCAAAATTGGGTATATCTCTAAACGACCTGCAATCATTGCAAAGGAGAGTAGGATTTTAGAGATGGGACTAAAGATGGCAAAACTCGAGGTTGTACCTAGAATAGGTCCGATATTGTTAAAACAGCTGAAGACCGCACTGGTCACGACTAGAAAATCATTGCTATCAAGACTGACGATAAAGATGAGGGAGAGAATAATCATCATATAGATAGCAAAATATTTAAGAATCTTGTGCTGGGTATCCTTATCAATCACAGTTTTATTGACGTGTAGAGTCAAAACACGGTGAGGGGATAAGGTGGACAAAATCTGATTTTTTGCGATTTTAGAGAGGATAAGTCCTCTGATCACCTTAAGACCACCTGCAGTTGAGCCAGCTGATCCACCGATTCCCATGAGGAAGAGGAGGATAAATTGGGAGAAGAGGGGCCAGTTGGTAATATCTCCGTAACCAAAACCTGTTGTCGTGATGATATTGGAAACCTGGAAGAAGGCCATTTCAACACTCTTAGAGACACCTTGATAGAGGTGGAGTGTATTAAGCGTAATCAAGCCTGTAGAAACTAGGACAATGATGATATATGCTCGTAGTTCTTCATCTCCCAAGAAAGCCTTAACCCGACGGAGCATGAGGTAGTAGTAGAGATTGAAGTTAACTCCAAAAACCAGAACTCCGATACTAACTAGATAGGTGATGAGCGAGCTACCATAGTGGGCAATTCCGTCGTTATAGACGGTAAAGCCCCCAGTTCCTGCCGTTCCCATAGCGATGACAAAACTATCATAGAGAGGCATGCCTGCTAGATAGTAGATAACCACAAAAAGGGAGAAGAGAGCCAGATAAAGCAGATAGAGAATCTGGGCAGTGTTTTTTAGCTTGGATACGACCTTGCCAAAGACAGGTCCAGGGACCTCAGCCTTCATCACCTCCAAGTGACTATTCTTGGCATTGTCCATAATGGCAAGTGCAAAGACGAGTACCCCCATCCCTCCGATCAAGTGGGTGAAACTTCGCCAGAAGAGGAGGGAACGAGTGAGAACGGAAACATCGTTCAGAATAGTTGCTCCTGTAGTCGTAAATCCAGAACTGATTTCAAAGAAGGCATCGATGACGCTGGGGATTTGTCCTGAAAAGACAAAGGGGAGGCCGCCAAAGAAAGACCATAAAATCCAACAGAGGGCAACAATTAAGACCCCTTCCTTGGCATAAATCCGTTGATTTTTCGGTTTCCGTAAAACGCCTAGACCACCGAGAAGGACTAAAATGCCAATCGTAGAAAAGAGAGCGATAAATACTTGATTGGATTCTTGGTAATAGATCGCTACACTAACAGGGACTAGGAGAAGAACAGCCTCAATCAAGAGAAGTTTTGAGAGGAGGTAACGAATCATACTTTTATTCATTTTTTACCTCTCAATCAAATCATAGATTTTGGTGATGTTTGGCAATAAGGTCGTCACGAGTAACTTGTCTCCCACCTCAAGCATATCCTCTCCAGTAGGGAAGATTGTTTTTCCTTTTCGGATAATGGCTGCGATGAGAACCCCTTTTTTCAATTTCAACTGTGATAGAGGTTTGGCAGTCATTTTATTAGCTTCCTTGATTTGGAATTGGAGAGTTTCAATTTGACCGTTTGCGAGATGGTGCATGGCTTGAAGGTCTGAATATTGGGCATTAACCCGACCTCGGATAAAGTGCATAATGGTATCCACTGCAATGATTTTTGGGGTGATGATACTTGAAAAATCAGGTGCATGGATAATTTCTAGAAGACTGGTCCGGTTGACCTTGGTGATGTTTTTCTGGACGCCAACACGGTCAAGGAACATGGAGGTGATGATGTTTTCCTCGTCAACCCCAGTTAAGGTTGCGACCGCATCGTAGTGAGGAGCACTTTCTTCTAGTAAGATATCTTTGGCTGTCCCATCTCCCTGAACGATATAGAGATTTGGGAATTTTTCACTAAAGAAACGGGCTCTTTCAGGATTGATTTCGATAACCTTGGTGTCAATGCGGCTGTCTTTCAAGATACCGACAAGATAGTAGGCAATTTTTCCTGCTCCGATAATCAGAAAGCTCTTAACAGTCCGAGCTTTAAAATGATTGTGCAGGCGCATCATATCGACCCGATTTCCTGTAACAAAGATGCGATCCTTATCTTGAAGGGTCATTTCACCACCGGGAATGATCAACTCATGGTTGCGCTCCAAAGCACACACAATCACATCAAATTTTTTCCGAAATTCTGAAATGGGCATCTGGCAAAGACCGCTAGCATCTTTGACAACAAACTCCATCAAGCTAACTCGACCTCCAGCGAAACGTTCGACCGAAAGGGCACTTGGGAAGTCGACAATATTCCCAATAGCACGGGCAGCTAGAAGCTCAGGATTGACAATGAGAGAAAATCCAAGAATGTTTTTTTCCTTAAAATAGGAGTTGGAGTACTCTGGATTTCGAACCCGAACGATGGTTTCTTTAGCGCCCATTTTTTTAGCAAGTACCGCTGAAATCATATTCACTTCATCGTATTCTGTTAGAGCAATAAAGATATCACACTCTTGAACACCGGCTTGCTCCAAGATGGCAAAGTCAGCACCATTTCCAAGGAGTCCTATGATATCAAAGCGACTGACAATGTGATTGAGGACAGCCTCATCTTGTTCGATGAGGACAACGTCATGGTTTTCTGCAACCAGTGAACGACAGAGGGCGAAACCAACTTTCCCTCCGCCAACAAGGACAATTTTCATATAAAAAACCTACTTTTTCATGATGTAACTATCATACCCTTTTTTAGCAAAAAATGCACTTGCTAAGGCGATTTTTAGGGCAAGAAAGGCCTTTTTCAAGTTTTTGAAGATACATTTGTTTAACTTCTATAACGATGGCTCCGATTTGAAGTGATTTGGCTCTTTTACCATACCTTTTCAGAAAGGGAATGACCAAACATGAAAATATCATCAAAAAAAAGTAAAAAAATCAAGTCGTTTCTATTGACAATGATTCTGAAAGTGTTATACTAAGGAAGTAGTTTCGCTGATTTACTTCAAACCTGTTGTGAGGTAAGTTAACGACGCCTTAACCACGCTGTTTGCTGAGCTTGACTCCGGGCAGTGTGGCTATTTTTTTGCAATGATAAAAGGAAGCCAGTCATGACAAATCACATTGTATTATTTGAACCTCAGATTCCACAAAATACAGGTAACATTGCGCGTACTTGCGCTGCGACCAATTCTCCCCTCCACATCATCAAGCCTATGGGCTTTCCTATCGATGATCGCAAGATGAAGCGGGCTGGTTTGGACTACTGGGATAAGTTAGAGATTTATTTTTATGACAGTTTGGAAGATTTCATGTCTCAGATGAAAGGGCAAGTCTACCTGATTTCGAAATTTGCAGAAAAGGTCTATTCTGAGGCAAATTTGGCAAGCGGTGAAGATCAGTATTTTCTCTTCGGACGTGAGGATAAGGGTTTGCCAGAGGACTTTATGCGTGAACATCCAGAGAAGGCTCTCCGTATTCCTATGAATGATGAACATGTCCGTAGCCTCAATGTGTCTAATACGGTCTGCATGATTGTCTATGAGGCTCTTCGTCAACAAAATTTTGCTGGTTTAGAGCTCGTTCACACCTATGAAGCGGATAAATTGAAATAAACAAAATGCTTGCACTTGCAAGCGTTTTTTGTTATGATTAAAGGGTCTTCAGGGCAGGGTGAGATTCCCGACCGGCGGTAATTTTGACTAGCTAATTTAGCTTTCTCGTCGTTGTCTTGTCTCGATATACTTTAAGTATTATCTTCGACTGCGACGCTTAGATAAATCTAAAATATCTTAGCCAAATAAGTCCGCGAGCGCAAGCTGATGTGGTGCGATTCCACAACCGACAGTATAGTCTGGATGGGAGAAGACGAAAGAATGGCTTTGTCTGTTCTGATGAGTTTATAGATGAATTGCAACCGCTTGCTCAAAAGAGTGAGAGGGAACTTTTGGGATATAAAAAGTGAGAATAGATAGAGGGATCCTTTCCAACTTCTTCTGATTTTATAGAAAATTGGAGGAACCTGTTATGACAAACACACGTCGACTTTCGACCATTGCGATTTTATCAGCCATTTCATTTGTGTTGATGTACTTTGACTTTCCGCTCTTGCCAGCGGCGACCTTCCTCAAGATCGAGTTTAGTATCTTGCCAGTCCTTGTGGGCTTGGTGGTGATGGATTTGCCTGCTGCTCTAGGGATTCTCTTGCTGCGATCACTCTTGAAGTTACTTCTCAATAGTCAGGGAGTGAATACTTACATTGGGTTGCCAATGAATATTGTAGCCTTGGGAGTTTTTGTCATCGTATTTGCTATGATTTGGAAAAAGGAACGCAGCACCCTTCGTTTCCTACTAGCATCTCTAGCGGGAACTTTTGGATTGACTTCTGCGATGTTGGTTCTCAACTATGTCTATGCGGTTCCTTTATACGCGCAGTTTGCCAACTTTGATATTAGAGAAATTATAGGACTTTCTAACTACTTGATGACTATGGTTTTACCTTTTAACCTGATTGAAGGTATCATCTTTACCGTTTCATTCTGGTTGTTGTACGTCCTCTTGAAACCAACCTTAAAACATTATGAGAGATAAACAAACATTTTTAATGAAGGGCAGTTTTGCCCTTTTACTTTTCGTCCTTCTTGGCTATATGGTTAAGTTCTATCCTGAAACGCTGGTCGGTTTTGACCAACCGCTTCAGACAGCTATTCGTGGGGACTTGCCAGATTATTTGACAGTTCTGTTCCGAGCCATCACACGCCTGATCGATATCCCAGTGATTATCACCTGGGTTGCCATCGCAGCCGTTATCTTTTATCGTAAGCAGTGGAAAATAGAAAGCTACTTCATGGCGGGCAATCTAGCCTTAGCTGGTCTTTTAATCGTGACCTTTAAAAATATTTACCAGCGCCCACGACCAGCTATCTTACATTTAGTCGAGGAGAAGGGATTTTCCTTCCCAAGCGGGCATTCTCTGGCTGTAACCTTGATGGTAGGCACTTTGATTGTCATTCTCAGTCAACGAATTAAAGATCCAGTCTGGAGAAAAATTGTGCAAATCGTCCTTGGCTTCTACCTAGTCAGTGTGCTCCTATCTCGGGTCTATCTGGGAGTTCACTACCCATCAGATGTTCTTGCCAGTTTCTGTGTGGGCTTGGGAGTCTTGTTTATCGAATTTCCTTTCTATGACAAGCTTCGCTTCCAATGGCGATTTAAAGGCAAGCAGAAGTGAGATAGGTCTTGCAAGAATGGTAAAAATCTGATAAACTAAGTAGTAATTGAATAGAAATCTGCAAGACTAGTAGCCCAAGGGAAGTATATCAGGGAGGAGAGCCGTGACTGCAAGCTCTCTATATGAAAGCTGGGCGAATTCACTTGCGCATGGATTTAGAAATGAAGGTCTGACTTGTCAGATGAAAACGGATGGTACCGCGTGTCAACGCTCCGAGTGGAGTTTTTGGCATGTGGTTTTCTTTTTATCTGATAAGCGACTGATGGAGGAATTATGTCAACTATTGAAGAACAATTAAAAGCGCTTCGCGAAGAAACGCTGGCTAGCTTGAAGCAGATTACTGCTGAAAATGAAAAAGAGATGCAAGACTTGCGTGTCTCTGTCCTTGGTAAAAAAGGGTCGCTTACGGAAATCCTCAAAGGGATGAAGGATGTCTCTGCTGAGATGCGTCCAATCATCGGGAAACACGTCAATGAAGCGCGTGATGTCTTGACAGCGGCCTTTGAAGAAACAGCTAAGCTCTTGGAAGAAAAGAAAGTGGAAGCTCAACTAGCAAGTGAGAGCATTGATGTTACGCTTCCAGGTCGCCCAGTTGCGACAGGTCACCGTCACGTTCTCACTCAAACTAGTGAAGAAATCGAAGATATCTTCATCGGGATGGGTTACCAAGTCGTGGATGGCTTTGAAGTAGAGCAAGACTACTACAACTTTGAGCGCATGAACCTTCCAAAAGACCACCCGGCTCGTGATATGCAGGACACTTTCTATATCACAGAAGAAATCTTGCTCCGTACTCACACGTCTCCAGTTCAAGCGCGTGCTATGGATGCTCATGATTTTTCAAAAGGTCCTTTGAAGATGATCTCACCGGGGCGCGTATTTCGTCGTGATACGGACGATGCGACTCACAGTCACCAATTCCACCAAATTGAAGGCTTGGTTGTTGGGAAAAATATCTCTATGGCGGACCTTCAAGGAACGCTTCAGTTGATTGTGCAAAAAATGTTTGGTGAAGAGCGTCAAATTCGTTTGCGTCCATCTTATTTCCCATTCACAGAGCCATCTGTTGAAGTGGATGTTTCTTGCTTCAAGTGTGGTGGAGAAGGCTGTAACGTATGTAAGAAAACTGGTTGGATCGAGATTATGGGGGCAGGTATGGTTCACCCACGTGTCCTTGAAATGAGTGGAATCGATGCGACTGTATACTCTGGATTTGCCTTTGGTCTTGGTCAAGAGCGTGTCGCTATGCTCCGTTACGGAATCAACGATATCCGCGGATTCTACCAAGGCGATGTCCGCTTCTCAGAACAGTTTAAATAAGATTGAAACCTGAAACACAGTCCTATACAGTCGCTCACATTTTATATAGTTAAAAAAGAAATGACTGACTCGAAGAAAAAGAAAGGAATTGAAAAGATCTCACTTGGTGGGATCTTAGAATCAGAATTATGCTTGTATCTTATAAATGGTTAAAAGAGTTGGTGGACATTGATGTGCCATCACAAGAGTTGGCTGAAAAAATGTCAACTACAGGGATTGAGGTCGAAGGTGTGGAATCACCGGCTGCCGGTCTCTCAAAAATTGTCGTCGGTGAGGTCTTGTCTTGCGAAGATGTACCAGAAACTCACCTCCATGTTTGTCAGGTTAACGTTGGCGAAGAAGAAGCCCGTCAGATCGTTTGTGGTGCCCCAAATGTGCGTGCTGGTATCAAGGTCATGGTGGCACTTCCGGGAGCTCGTATTGCTGATAATTACAAGATTAAAAAAGGGAAAATCCGTGGTTTAGAGTCACTTGGAATGATCTGTTCGCTTGGTGAACTAGGTATTTCTGACTCGGTTGTACCGAAGGAATTCGCAGATGGAATCCAAATATTGCCTCAAGATGCCGTTCCAGGTGAGGAAGTCTTCTCTTACCTAGACTTGGATGATGAAATCATCGAACTTTCTATCACGCCAAACCGTGCAGACGCTCTATCTATGCGTGGAGTAGCGCACGAAGTGGCAGCCATCTATGACAAGGCAGTTAGCTTTAAAGAGTATTCTCTTGCTGAAACGGACCAGATTGCAGCAGATGCTCTTTCTGTCAGCATTGACACAGACAAGGCGCCTTATTATGCAGCCCGTATCTTGGACAACGTGACCATCGCACCAAGTCCACAATGGTTGCAAAACCTTCTCATGAATGAAGGTATCCGTCCTATCAACAACGTAGTGGACGTAACCAACTATATCTTGCTCTACTTTGGTCAGCCTATGCATGCCTTTGACTTGGATACCTTTGAAGGGAATGACATCCGTGTGCGTGGAGCGCGTGTCGGTGAAAAATTGGTGACCTTGGACGGTGAAGAACGTGATTTGGACGTGAATGACTTAGTCATCACTGTCGCAGACAAACCAGTAGCTCTTGCAGGTGTTATGGGCGGACAAGCTACAGAAATCTCTGAAAAATCTAGTCGTGTGGTCCTTGAAGCAGCTGTTTTCAATGGCAAATCGATTCGCAAGACTAGCGGCCGCCTCAACCTACGCTCTGAATCATCTTCTCGCTTTGAAAAAGGCATCAATGTGGCAACAGTCAATGAAGCCCTTGATGCGGCAGCTAGCCTGATTGCGGAACTTGCAGGTGCGACTGTGCGTAAAGGAATCGTTTCAGCAGGGCAGTTGGATACTTCTGATGTAGAGGTTTCTTCAACTCTTGCAGACGTTAACCGTGTCCTCGGAACTGAGCTTTCCTATGCTGATGTAGAAGATGTCTTCCGTCGTCTTGGATTTGGTCTTTCTGGCAATGCAGATAGTTTTACAGTCAGCGTCCCACGTCGTCGTTGGGATATCACTATCGAGGCAGACCTCTTTGAAGAAATCGCTCGTATCTATGGTTACGACCGCTTGCCAACTAGCCTTCCAAAAGACGACGGCACAGCTGGTGAATTGACAGCTACACAGAAACTCCGTCGTCAAGTTCGTACGATCGCTGAAGGGGCAGGATTGACAGAAATTATCACCTACGCTCTGACTACTCCTGAGAAAGCAGTAGAGTTCACAGCTCAACCAAGTAAGCTGACTGAACTCATGTGGCCAATGACTGTGGACCGTTCTGTCCTTCGTCAAAATATGATTTCTGGTATCCTTGATACGGTAGCCTATAACGTGGCTCGTAAGAACAAAAATTTGGCTCTTTACGAGATTGGAAAAGTCTTTGAACAAACAGGCAATCCAAAAGAAGAACTTCCAAACGAAATCAACAGTTTTGCCTTTGCCTTA
Source organism: Streptococcus oralis (assembly GCF_006175905.1). Taxonomy (GTDB): domain Bacteria; phylum Bacillota; class Bacilli; order Lactobacillales; family Streptococcaceae; genus Streptococcus; species Streptococcus oralis_BG. The sequence goes on along the minus strand of NZ_SSNB01000001.1, from coordinate 403,079 downwards.
ACCGGCTTGGTTGCAGAAAAAGATTTCCAAACGGCAGCAGTTCCAGTTGATTTCTTCTATGCTAAGGGAATCCTTGAAGCCCTCTTTGCTCGTTTGGGACTTGCAGTGACTTATACAGCAACAGCTGAGATTGCTAGCCTTCACCCAGGACGTACAGCCGTGATTTCGCTCGGTGACCAAGTTCTTGGTTTCCTTGGCCAAGTGCATCCAGTCACTGCTAAGGCTTATGATATTCCAGAAACGTATGTAGCGGAGCTCGACCTTTCAGCCATCGAAGCTGTGCTCCAACCTGCTGCTCCATTTGTGGAAATCACGAAATTCCCAGCAGTCAGCCGTGATATTGCCCTTCTTCTCAAGGCAGAAATTAGCCATCAAGAAGTTGTTGATGCCATCCAAGCTGCAGGCGTGAAACGTTTGACAGATATCAAACTCTTTGACGTCTTCTCAGGCGAAAAACTAGGACTTGGTATGAAGTCAATGGGCTATAGCTTGACCTTCCAAAATCCAGAAGACAGTTTGACAGACGAAGAAGTCGCACGCTACATGGAAAAAATCCAAGCATCACTCGAAGAAAAAGTGAGTGCAGAAGTACGTTAACTCATCAATCCATCCTTCGGGGTGGATTTTTAAATTCTTAAAATGCCCGTTCAGGAATAAAAAGCGACAGTTGAGAAAAACATCTTCCCAGACAGTCTTTCATGAGTTATACTAAAGCTAACACTGAAGCACTTAAAATCCTTAGAAACGGTATTTTTAACTATAAAATATCATGTTAAAAATGGACATAAATCGTTGTAAAGGCTGTCAAAAAGGAGTATAATAAGTGCAACATATCTCGGAGGTGGAAAATGTTAGAAGTAAGAAGTCTAGAGAAAAGTTTCGGTCCCAAGCAAGTCTTGTTTGGTGTCGATTTTCAGGCAAGTCCAGGAAGGATTCTGGGCTTGGTCGGGAAGAATGGTGCTGGGAAAACAACGATTTTCCACAGTATGTTGAAATTTTTAGAGTATCAAGGAGAGATCAGTCTGGATGGGCAGGATATTCGTCAGGAAACCTATGCTCGGATTGGTTATCTGCCTGAGGAACGCAGCCTCATGCCCAAGCTGACAGTCCTTGAACAAGTTCGCTACTTGGCGACTCTAAAGGGCATGGATGCCAAGGAGGTCAAGGAGAAACTCCCTCAATGGATGGAAAAACTCGAAGTGAAGGGCAAATTGACCGACAAAATCAAGAGTCTCTCAAAAGGGAATCAGCAGAAAATCCAACTGATTATTACTCTAATCCATGAGCCTGACTTGATTATCCTGGATGAGCCTTTTAGTGGTCTGGATCCAGTCAATACTGAGCTGCTCAAGCAGGTCATCTTAAAAGAAAAAGAGCGTGGTGCGACCATTATCTTCTCAGACCATGTCATGACCAATGTCGAGGAGCTTTGCGATGATATTCTCATGATTCGAGATGGGCGTGTAGTCTTGCATGGACCGGTCCAGGAAGTCCGCAATCAATACGGTAAAACACGTCTCTTTGTTTCAAGTGAACGAAGCAAGGAAGAACTGGAAAAACTTCCTCATGTTAAACAGGTGAGCTTGACCAAGCAAGGCAGTTGGAAATTGATCCTAGATGATGAGAACGCTGGTAGAGAACTCTTCCCGATTCTTACTCAAGGTCAATACATCGCGACCTTTGACCAACAAGCTCCAACAATCGATGAAATCTTTAAACTAGAATCAGGGGTGGAAGTATGAGAAATATGTGGGTAGTTATTAAAGAAACTTATCTGCGACATGTCAAGTCCTGGAGTTTCTTCTTTATGGTGATTTCGCCTTTCCTCTTTTTAGGTTTGTCTGTAGGAATCGGCTATCTCCAAGGGTCGTCTATGGCCAAGAATAGTAAGATAGCAGTAGTGACAACTGTACCATCTGTGGAAGAAGGGCTCAAGGGTACCAATGGTATTAACTTTGACTATCAAGATGAAGCCAGTGCTCAAGCTGCTATCAAGGATGAAAAAATCAAGGGTTACCTAACCATTGATCAAGAGGATAGTGTCATCAAAGCCGTTTACCATGGTGAAACTTCTCTTGAAACAGGCATCAAGCTAGCAGTAACCAATAAACTCAATGAGCTTCAATACCAACTCAATCGCTCGGCGGCCAATTTGTCCCAAGAGCAGGAAAAACGCCTGAGTCAAACCGTTGATTTTACTGAGAAGATTGATGAATCTAAGGAAAACAAAAAAATTGTTCAGACCATTGCGGCCGCAGGGCTTGGTTTCTTCCTTTATATGATTTTGATTACCTATGCTAGTGTCACTGCTCAGGAAGTAGCTAGCGAGAAAGGAACCAAAATCATGGAGGTGGTCTTCTCTAGTATCCGAGCAAGTCATTATTTCTACGCTCGCATGCTGGCTCTACTTCTTGTGATTTTGACTCATATTGGCATTTACGTCGTGGGTGGGCTGGCTGCCATTCTGCTCTTTAAAGATATCCCTATCTTGGCGCAATCTGGAATTTTAAATCATCTAGGAGAGGCTTTCTCGCTCAATACCTTATTGTTTGTCTTGGTTAGTCTCTTTATGTACGTTGTTTTAGCAGCCTTCCTAGGATCTATGGTTTCTCGCCCTGAGGATTCAGGAAAAGCCTTGTCGCCATTGATGATCTTGATTATAGCAGGATTTGTCGGTGTGACCTCTCTAGGTGCTGCTGGGGACAATTTAGTTCTGAAGATTGGTTCTTATATTCCTTTCATCTCGACATTCTTTATGCCATTTAGAGCCATCAATGGTTATGCAAGTGGTCTAGAAGCTTGGATTTCGCTTGCCATAACGGTTGTCTTTGCAGTCACTGCAACTGCCTTTATCGGACGCATGTATGCTAGTCTAGTCCTTCAAACAGATGATTTGGGAATCTGGAAAACCTTTAAACGTGCCTTAGCTTATAAATAGGAGAGCCTCGCAAAAGCGAGGTTTTTCTAGATGTTAAACACTGAAATCGGCAAAAATATTTTTCATATCTATTGACTTTTAGTAGTAAAATTTGGTATGATAGTAGACGGTATTGTTTACCCCATTTGTAAGGCCCCGGAACCTTTCAAATACCCCGCGGACCGGAACATCCGCCCAGTAAACAAAAACGATATTCATATAGGAGAAATCATGAACAAAACTACATTCATGGCTAAACCAGGCCAAGTAGAACGCAAATGGTACGTTGTTGACGCAACTGATGTACCTCTTGGACGCCTTTCAGCAGTTGTTGCTAGCGTACTTCGCGGAAAAAACAAACCAACATTCACACCACACACTGATACAGGTGACTTCGTAATCGTTATCAATGCTGAAAAAGTTAAATTGACTGGTAAAAAAGCAACTGATAAGATCTACTACACTCACTCAAACCACCCAGGTGGATTGAAACAAATCTCTGCTGGTGAACTTCGTTCTAAAAATGCAGTACGTTTGATCGAAAAATCAGTTAAAGGTATGCTTCCACACAATACTCTTGGCCGCGCTCAAGGTATGAAATTGAAAGTATTCGTTGGAGCTGAGCACACTCACGCTGCACAACAACCAGAAGTTCTTGATATTTCAGGACTTATCTAAGGAAAGGAACAATAAAGTATGTCACAAGCACAATATGCAGGTACTGGACGTCGTAAAAACGCTGTTGCACGCGTTCGCCTTGTTCCAGGAACTGGTAAAATCACTGTTAACAAAAAAGATGTTGAAGAGTACATCCCACACGCTGACCTTCGTCTTGTTATCAACCAACCATTCGCAGTTACTTCAACTGTAGGTTCATACGACGTTTTCGTTAACGTTGTAGGTGGTGGATACGCTGGTCAATCAGGAGCTATCCGTCACGGTATCGCTCGTGCCCTTCTTCAAGTAGACCCAGACTTCCGCGATTCATTGAAACGCGCAGGACTTCTTACACGTGACTCACGTAAAGTTGAGCGTAAGAAGCCAGGTCTTAAGAAAGCTCGTAAAGCATCACAATTTAGTAAACGTTAATTCGAAAGAATTACTATACTTACAAAGAGCACCTTTTGGGGTGTTCTTTTTTATGCTTCACATCAAGGAGTGTTTGCTTCTCTCATCTTCTCACGATATCTCTCATATGGTATAATGAGGTAAGGACTGTTCCTCATTTCAGACGAGTTTATGGTGTTCAAGATCCACCTACCTGAATTGTCAAGGAGCTAGTGTCCATTGCTAGGAATGAGCGTTTCCTCGTAGCTCATTTGATTCTAATTGCTTAGAAAGCTTCTGGTGTGGGAGAACATTGTGATTTCAATGCAATGTCTCGTATGCTAGACAGGAAAAATGGAATACAGGATAAGTTAGTAGGTGAGAAGAGTATTTCTGTCAATCTCCGATACACCTGTTAACAGCTATCCACGATAAAAGGAGATTGTAGATTGATTTTATTAGTATTAGGGATTGTGGTTTTGCTCATTCTAATTTTTAAAAGGAAACAGAAAACTGGTAAAAAATCTGAAGGAAATTCCAAGAATAAAAATTGGATATTAATAGGTTGCTTATCCATAGTGATTCCAATGGTAATCTTCACAGTGTTCAGTCCGATTTTTTCTCTAATGGATATGTGGGGGCTGTTTGCCCATGCAAGTCGAACTGAGATTGAGCAAGCTGTGCATCGTTCTTATCAAAATTACGGTCTTACAGGACAGTTTGAGTTAGAAAAATACGAGAAAAACTATACAAGTGTGGGAGGATTTATAATCCATGGTACCTATAGTGAAACTATAGCCGGAAAAACCTATCAGGCTAAGAGTCGTTTCGAATACTATACTCGTTTTTCGGAAAATAAAACATATAGAAAGACAGATGCAGAGGTTGATTACAAAAATTATAAAAAAATTTATAATGTTTTCCCAGAATTAGCCTATTTAGGGATTGAAGTTAGTCCAGGCACCAGCGAATTCTTAAAAACACTGGACAGTTCAATCAAAGATCCTCAACTGCCTGATTTGAAGTATCAAGGTATTCGTTTTGAATTTAATAGCCAATCTGATAATATCCATCTTTATAATGAAATATTAGAGGAAAACCAAAGTAAGGGCCAAGCTCTGCAAGGAATGTATCCCATGGATGCTCAATATCTTTTCCAAAAAGAGATTTTTATACCGACATTTGAATTTCAGTATTTCGTTCCAAAAGAAAAAAGAGATCTCTTATATGATGACTATCTTAAAGAGCTTGAGACGCTCATGAAGGAATTTTTTGCCAACCAACCCTTACCAAGGGGTCTTTATGCTGTAAAGATTGCTAAATATAAAGAAGATAAACTTGTAAATGATAGTGGTGTATACTATGTGAGGATTGAAAATCGTCAAGTTGTAAAGCTGTTACAAAAATTAGAATAGGAGTCGCTAGGGCTAGGCCAGTCTAACAATATTTTTACTAAGAAGAGAAGGGGAGATTTGTCAGCTTATCCAAGATTTTAGCTGAAGTCAACATACAAAAATTTGAGTGTGGATAATGATGGGAGAGGATTTGAAATGATCAGTTTAGAGTTGCTGTCTGAAGCAAATAGTCTAGATGTCTATTCTTTTGAAAAAGAAAATCGAGAGTATTTTGAGCGGAATTTACCTCCCAGACCAGATAACTATTTTGATTTAGAAGGTTTTAAAGAAATTACAAGGGAATTGTTAACGGAACAAAGGAATCGTGATGTCTATATGCATCTTATTAGAGATTCGCAAGGTGTTATGGTCGGAAGAATCAATTTAAGTGTCTTAGATGGTGATCGGAAAACAGCAGAGCTTGGGTATAGGATTGGGGAAAATGTTAGCAATTTAGGCTATGCAAGCGAAGCGGTTAAACTTGTTTTAGACAAAGCGTTTACTACTTATGGTTTTAATAGAATCATTGCAGGAACGGCAACAGGTAATCTAGCCTCTCAGAGAGTGCTTTTAAAAAATGGCTTCACCTTTAGTAGAATGATAGAAAATGATTTACAAATTCATAATGAGTGGGTTCATACAGCAGTATTTGAGATAAGGAGGCTCTAATATCATCATTTCCAGTCTATTGACAAGGTTAATGGAGTCATCAATCTTTACGGACATTCAAGAATGTTTTTTGTTCAGAATCTCTGGGTATGTCTGTTAAAATTTGATTTTCCCAGTGGACAATCGTCCGCTTTTTTTGCTTTTTGGTAAAAATTATGTAGAAAACCCTTTAAAAAATATTTGTTAGAATTTTCTAAAAAATCTGGCGAAAGTCCTTGCTTTTATGAAAAAATAGGGTATAATGGTGAAAACACTATCTTTAAGGAGATTACTTATGAAATCGAAAAAGTGGCTCTTAGGAGCAGGTGCTGTTTTGAGTGCAGCCCTACTGTTAACTGCTTGTGGGCAAAGTGAAAAGAAAGCGGATGCTCCCAAAACATTCTCTTATGTCTACGCTATGGATCCATCTTCTTTGGATTATAGTGTGACGAGCAAGAGCTCAACCTCTGACGTTATAGCAAACGTTGTTGATGGTCTTTTGGAAAATGATAAGTATGGGAACTTAATTCCATCACTTGCAGAAGACTGGTCTGTTTCAAAGGATGGTTTGACTTACACCTACAAACTTCGTAAGGGAGTAAAATGGTATACCTCTGATGGAGAAGAATACGCTGAAGTTAAGGCCAAAGACTTTGTTACTGGGCTTAAACATGCCGCTGACGGAAAATCAGATGGTCTTTCTTTGATTCAGGATTCTATCAAAGGTTTGGCAGAGTATGTTAGTGGTGAGAGCAATGATTTCTCTACAGTAGGAGTTAAAGCTGTTGATGATTACACGGTAGAATACACGCTCAATAAACCAGAAAGTTTCTGGAACTCTAAGGTCACAACTGCAACCATGCTTCCAGTTAATGAAGAATTTTTGAATTCTAAAGGGAGCGACTACGGTGCACCAACCCCATCAGGTATCCTATATAATGGTCCTTATTTCTTGAAATCATTGACTTCAAAATCAGTCATTGAATATGAAAAGAATCCAAACTACTGGGATAAGGACAATGTCAAGATTGACAATATTAAACTAACTTTCTACGATGGATCAGACCAAGAATCTTTGATTCGTAGCTTTACACAAGGTGCTTATACAACAGCCCGTCTCTTCCCAACAAGCTCAAACTTTGAGTCAACTAAACAAGAGTACGGCGATAAGATTGTCTACAGTCCACAAGAAGCGACTAGCTACTACCTCACTGTTAACGTAAACCGCCAATCTTACAATAAAACAGCCAAAACAGACGAAGCTCAAAAAACTTCAACGAAAGAAGCTCTGCTTAACAAGAACTTCCGTCAGGCGCTAAACTTTGCCCTTGACCGTCATTCTTATACTGCTCAATTGAATGGTGAAGAAGGTGCGAACAAGATTATCCGTAACAGCCTAGTGCCACATGACTACGTTCAAGTGGGTGAAAAAACCTTTGGAGAGTTGGCGCAGGCAGAGCTCGTTTCATATGGAGACCAGTGGAAAGATGTATCCCTTACAGATGGCAAGGATACGATTTACAGTCCTGAAAAAGCTAAGGCAGCCTTTGCTAAAGCCAAGGAAGAATTGCAAGCCAAGGGTGTTACCTTCCCAATCCATTTGGATATCCCGGTTGAACAAACAGATGTAATCGCGGTTCAACAAACCAACTCACTCAAGCAGTCTATCGAATCATCACTTGGTACTGAAAATGTCATTGTTGATGTCCTTCAAATGACCGATAATGAGAAAATGAGCATTACGTCTCAAGCCAAGGTTCCATCCCAAAAAGACTATGACTTGAACGGAACTGGTTGGGGACCAGACTATCAAGACCCAGCTACCTACCTCAACATCCTTGATGCTAAGAAGGGTTCTGCCCTTAAACACTTGGGGATCAAGCGCGGAGGAGATCCAGAAGTGATGGCTCAAGTTGGACTGGACGAATACAAGAAACTCTTGGATGACGCTGCAGCTGAAACCAGCGACCTTAATAAGCGTTATGAAAAATATGCTAAAGCTCAAGCTTGGGTGTCAGACAGCTCGCTCTTAATCCCAGTTGCTTCTTCAGGTGGTTCTCCAACGGTTAGCCGTACTGTACCATTTACAAAAGCTTACTCTCAAGTCGGAATCAAGGGAGACCCATTTGTATTCAAAGGATTGGAGTTGCAAAATGACGTTGTGACTGCAAAAGAATACGAAGAAGCCTTCAAGAAATGGCAACAAGAAAAAATCGAGACAAATGCCAAATACCAAAAAGAACTTGAAAAACACGTCAAGTAATCTATAAATAGAAAAGGAAGTTGCAGGAAACTGTGCTCCCTTTTTTGTTTTAGACACCAGTTGTCATAAAGGCAGTAACTTTACATTTTTGAATAAATTTGATAAAATATGGTTATGTTATAAAAACTGACATAAAGGAGTGAATGATGATCAAACTGAAAAAAAGACTAATCGGGACAGGTCTTGTCTTAGCGACAGGGATTTTGCTCTCTGCATGTGGACAGTCCAACACAGATACTAGCACTTATTCATCAACATTTAGTGCGAATCCAACAACTTTTAACTATCTCCTAGATTATTATGCAGATAACACTGCCGTTATTACCAATCTTGTAGATGGTTTATTAGAAAATGACAGCTATGGGAACCTCGTACCTGCTCTTGCGGAGGATTGGTCTGTTTCATCAGATGGTTTGACCTATACTTACAAGCTTAGAAAAGATGCCAAGTGGTATACGGCTGATGGTGAGGAATATGCTTCAGTCAAAGCTCAGGATTTTGTCACTGGGATCAAATATGCCGCTGACAACAAGGGGCAAGCCATGGATCTGATCCAAAATTCAATCAAGGGATTGAATGACTATGTGACGGGTGTGACTAATGATTTTTCAACTGTTGGTGTCAAAGCCTTGGATGATTACACAGTCGAGTACACTTTGACTCGACCAGAACCGTATTGGAATTCAAAGACAACCAATAGTATTCTTTTCCCAGTCAACGAAGAGTTCTTGAAATCAAAGGATAAAGATTTTGGTACCTTGACACCAGACAGTATCCTTTATAATGGTCCCTATCTGTTAAAAGATTTCACATCAAAATCTTCGATCGAATATGTGAAGAATCCACACTATTATGACCATGATAAAGTAACCATTGAAAAAGTTAAGTTAGCTTACTTTGATGGGTCAGATCAGGAGATGACCATTCGAAACTTTGAAAGTGGTGCTTACTCGATTGCAGGAGTCTATCCAAATAGTTCGAACTATGCTAAGACAAAAGAAAAATACCAAGACAATATCGTTTATAGCTTGCAAGACAAGACATCTTGGTACTTTAACTTTAACGTCAACCGCAAAACCTATAATCATACCGCTAAAACAACGGACGAACAAAAGCAATCAGCTCAAACAGCTATCTTAAATAAAAATTTCCGTCAGGCTATCAACTTTGGTATTGATCGAACAGCCTACTCTGCTCAATCTAACGGTGAAGAAGCAGCGAGTAAAACCCTTCGTAATACTCTAGTTCCTCCAACATTTGTCCAGGTGGGAGATAAGACCTTTGGAGAAGTAACAGCTTCTAAGCTTGTGAACTACGGAACTGAGTGGTCAGGTATCAATTTGGCAGACGCTCAAGATGCTTACTTTAACAAGGAAAAGGCCCAAGCAAAATTTGCGGAAGCTAAAAAGGAATTAGAAGCCCAAGGCGTGACTTTCCCAATCCATTTGGATGTCCCTGTTGATCAGACGAATAAAAATGCGGTTTCTGGTATGAACTCGGTTAAACAAACTCTTGAAACAGTACTAGGTTCTGACAATATCGTCATTGATGTTCAACAGCTTTCTACAGATGACTTTGGAAATGTTGCTTTCCTAGCACCAAATCCAGCAGCTCGTGACTACGACCTAAACTTTGATGGTTGGGTTGGTGATTACCAGGATCCATCAACTTATCTAGATCCCTTCAATGCTGAAACTGGCTTCTATCTCAAGATTTTTGGTCTTGATGCCAAGGAAGACCAAGAGCTCATTAAGAGTTTGGGGCTCGATACCTATACACAACTCCTGAAAGAAGCAGATGCTGAGAATAAAGATGTCGCTAAACGTTATGAAAAATACGCTGAAGCTCAAGCTTGGATGATTGACAATTCTCTAGTCATGTCTGCTATGTCAAATGGTGGTACAGCCTCTGTAACCAAAGTAACTCCGTTTACACGTGCCTACTCTCTAGTGGGAATCAAGGGTGACGGAAATAATTATAAGTACATGAGATTACAAAAAGACCCTGTTACCAAGAAACAATTTGACGAAGCCAAGGCTAAGTGGGAAGAAGAAAGTAAAAAAGCTATCGAAAAGAGCCAAAAAGAGTTTGAAAACCACGTAAAATAACATGAGAACAAGGTTTCCTATTCAGGAGCCTTGTTTTTGTATCCATTAAACTAAAAACGAGTAAATGACCTAAATTTTTTTTGGGAAAAAGGTGTAAATAAAAACGCTTAACTATAATGAATGAATGGCATTTATTGTTGGTTTATGATATAATGGTTTTAATTATGAAGGTTTAGGAGATTATTATGAGTAGACGCTCAAAGAGAGCTCGTTTAGGGAATACGAAGCGAAATATTAATATATTCTTATTAGCCATTTATTTTTTATTGAGTGGTTTTTTGTTGTTCTTGATTTTTAAACATAATATCCTGGCCTTTAGATATCTCAATATTCTGGCTACGATTTTAATTCTAATTTCTATTGTAATTGCAACTCTACTGATAGTTTATAAAAAAGCCGAGAAATTCACGGTTTTCTTTTTGACGCTTGCTGTACTAGTCAGTTCTGTCTCACTCTTTGCACTTCATCAGTTTGTAGGGTTGACCAATCACATCAATGCGACATCAAACTATTCAGAGTATTCGATGAGTGTGGTCGTTTTGAAAGATAGTGAAATCAATAATGTGACCCAGTTGGATAGTGTAACAGGTCCGACTGAAACAGATAATGATAATATCCAAAAGTTGGTGGCGGATATTAAGACGACACAGAGTAAAGACTTGACAGTTGAACAGAGTACTTCTTATCTAGCAGCTTATAAGAGTCTGCTTTCTGGCGAAACGAAAGCAATTGTCTTAAATAGTGTTTTTGAAAACATCATCGAAGCAGAGTATCCAGATTATGCTTCGAAAATTAAGAAAATCTATACAAAAAAACTAACCAAGGATGTTGCGGCACCAAAGGTATCTAAAAATCAGACGTTTAACATTTATGTCAGTGGAATTGATACCTACGGACCGATTAGTTCAGTATCTCGTTCTGATGTGAATATTCTAATGACTGTGAATCGAGATACCAAGAAAATTCTTCTGACTACAACGCCTCGAGATTCCTATGTTCCGATTGCGGATGGAGGAAACAATCAAAAGGATAAATTGACCCACGCTGGAATCTATGGAGTGGACTCGTCAATTCATACTTTGGAAAACTTATACGGGGTTGATATCAATTACTATGTTCGTTTGAACTTCACTTCTTTCTTGAAATTGATTGACCTTTTAGGTGGCGTTGATGTCTATAATGATCAGGATTTCACTTCTTTGCATGGTAAGTACCATTTTCCTGTAGGAAATGTTCATCTAGATTCGGAACAGGCCCTTGGCTTTGTCCGCGAACGTTACTCTTTAGCAGATGGAGACCGTGACCGTGGTCGGAACCAGCAAAAGGTCATTGTTGCTATTATTCAGAAGTTGACGTCAACTGAGGCTTTAAAAAACTACGATAACATCATCAAAGGATTACAAGACTCTTTGCAAACCAATATGCCGCTAGAAACCATGATGGATTTGGTCAATACCCAGCTGGATAGTGGTGGTAAGTATAAGGTTAATTCTCAAGACTTGAAAGGAACGGGTAGAACAGATCTTCCATCCTATGCTATGCCAGATAGTAACCTCTACATGATGGAAATTGACGATAGTAGTTTAGCTACTGCTAAAGCTGCTATCAATGATGTGATGGAGGGCAAGTAGCATGATAGATATCCATTCGCACATCGTTTTTGATGTGGATGATGGTCCAAAGTCAATAGAGGAGAGTAAAAAACTACTTAGAGAGGCGTATAGTCAAGGAGTGAGAACAATTGTTTCCACTTCGCATAGACGAAAAGGGATGTTCGAAACTCCTGAAGAAAAAATCGCAACCAACTTTCTGAAGGTGCGAGAAATGGCTAAGGAAGTTGCGGATGACTTAATCATTGCTTATGGGGCAGAAATTTACTATACGCCGGATGTTGTTGAGAAGTTAGAAAAGAAATTAATCCCAACCCTTAACGATAGTCGCTATGCTTTAATTGAATTTAGTATGAATACAGCCTATCGAGATATGCATAAGGGATTGAGTGATATTCTAATGCTAGGCATTACACCCGTCATTGCCCACATTGAACGTTATGATGCTTTAGAAAACAATGAAAAGCGCGTGCGAGAACTGATTGATATGGGATGTTATACTCAGGTTAATAGTTCTCATGTTTTGAAGCCTAAACTCTTCGGAGAAACCTATAAATTCATGAAAAAGAGAGCCCAGTATTTCTTGGAACGAGATCTGGTTCACGTGATAGCAAGTGATATGCACAACTTGGATCACAGACCTCCTCATATGGAGGAAGCCTATGATATCATTGCCAAAAAATACAGTAAAGATAAGGCTAAGGAACTTTTTAAGGATAATCCCCGAAAAATAATAATGGATCAATTGATTTAGGAGAAAAAATGAAAGAACAAAATATGATGGAAATCGACGTATTTCACTTGCTTAAAATCCTTTGGAAACGAAAATTTTTAATTGCTTTGGTGGCATTCGTGACAGGGACAGTAGCATTTGCCTACAGTAGTTTTATTGTGAAGCCGGAGTTTACGAGTACGACCCGAATTTATGTGGTCAATCGTAATCAGGGAGATAAGCCTGGCTTGACTAACCAAGACTTGCAAGCAGGATCTTACTTGGTAAAAGACTATCGTGAAATCATTCTCTCGCAAGACGTTTTAGAGAAGGTTGCGACTGATTTGAAACTAGAACTCCCTCCAAAAGGTCTAGCTAGTAAAATCAAGGTAACAGTTCCAGTGGATACGCGTATTGTATCGATTTCTGTTACAGACCGTGCACCTGAGGAAGCTAGTCGTATCGCCAACTCTTTGAGAGAAGTTGCGGCTCAAAAGATCATCAGTGTCACTCGCGTTTCGGATGTGACAACGCTTGAAGAAGCACGCCCAGCAACATCGCCATCTTCACCAAATATTCGTCGCAATACCCTGGTTGGATTCCTTGCGGGAGCGGTTGTAATGGTTGTCACAGTTCTCCTAGTTGAGCTCTTGGATACACGAGTTAAACGCCCAGAAGATATTGAGGACGTGATGCAAATTGCACTATTGGGAATAGTTCCAAATTTGGATAAATTGAAATAGGAGAGAAAAATGCCAACGTTAGAGATTGCACATAAAAAACTGGAACAGGCAAGAAAAGCAGAAGAGTACTACAATGCGCTTCGCACCAATATTCAACTGAGTGGGAATAATTTAAAAGTAATTGCAATTACATCTGTAAAGCCTGGTGAAGGGAAATCAACAACTTCTACTAATATTGCTTGGGCTTTCGCGCGTGCAGGCTATAAGACACTGTTAATCGATGCGGATATTCGTAATTCTGTCATGTCGGGTGTTTTTAAATCACGTGAAAAGATTACAGGATTAACAGAATATTTATCAGGGACAACAGACTTATCGCAAGGTTTATGCGAAACAAATGTTGAAAATTTATTTGTTATCCAGGCAGGTTCTGTATCCCCAAACCCTACAGCTCTGCTACAAAGTGAAAATTTTGCAACTATGATTGATACTCTGCATAAATATTTTGATTATATCATTGTTGATACCGCACCAATAGGAGTTGTTATTGATGCTGCAATCATCACTCAGAAATGTGATGCTTCTGTTTTGGTGACTGCGGCTGGTGAAACAAATCGTCGCGATGTCCAAAAAGCTAAAGAACAACTTGAACAAACAAGCAAACCATTTCTAGGAGTAGTTCTAAATAAATTTAATACTTCAGTCGAAAAATATGGCTCCTATGGAGCATATGGAAACTATGGGAATTATGGCAAAAAATAATAAATAGCCTAGGGAAGATATTATGGAAGAAAAGGGATTGAAGATTTCTTTGGCAGTATTCCAGAGTTTTCTTGTCATTATTTTAGCTTATTTACTCAGTTTTGTTAAAGAAACAGAGATTGTATACACTTCAATGGTTATCCTATACATTCTCCATTATCTTGTCTTTTATATTAGTGATTATGGACAAGATTTTTTCAAAAGAGGGTACTTGGCTGAGTTTATCAAAATAGCGAAGTATATTATTTTCTTTGCATTGGCAATAAGTATTTCTAATTTTTTCTTGAAGGAACGCTTTAGTATTTCAAGACGAGGAATGATCTACTTTTTAACAATGCATTCCGTGTTACTATATCTATTGAATCTATGTATTAAACGCTATTGGAAACTTCTATTACCAAATTTTAAAGGGAGAAAAAAAGTTTTCTTGATTACGGCTACGTCTAGAGTAGAGAGGGTAATAGACAAACTGTTAGAATCAAGTGATTTTTTATGGGAATTAGAAGCTGTTAGTGTTCTAGATCAGCCTAATTTTCAACATGAGCACTTAAAAGTAGTACCAGTTGAAGATGTTTTAAATTTTGCAACTCATGAAGTTGTTGATGAGGTTTTTATCAATCTGCCTAGTGAGGAGTATAATATTGAAGATTATATCTCTCTTTTTGAAACAATGGGAATAGATGTGACAGTTAACCTAAATGCTTTTAACGACTATTTGGGTAGTGATAAAAAAATTCGTGAAATGGCAGGTTTGAATGTTGTAACCTTTTCAACAAAATTTTACAAGCCTAGTCATGTAGTTGCCAAACGAATTGTAGATATTTGCGGAGCTATTGTTGGACTTGTTCTTTTTGCTGTAGTTAGTTTAGTATTGGTACCATTGATTCGAAGAGATGGTGGACCGGCCATTTTTTCTCAAACGCGTATTGGGAAAAATGGCCGTCGCTTCACTTTCTATAAGTTTCGTTCTATGCGTGTAGATGCTGAGGAGATTAAACAACAGCTGATGAATCAGAATACGATGCAAGGGGGGATGTTCAAAATGGACAATGACCCACGTGTCACACCAATTGGACGGTTCATTCGTAAGACAAGTTTGGATGAGTTGCCACAGTTTTGGAATGTACTAATTGGGGATATGAGTTTAGTAGGGACTCGCCCTCCAACTATTGATGAGTATGAAAAGTATACTCCAGAACAGAAACGTCGTCTCAGTTTTAAGCCCGGGATCACTGGTTTATGGCAGGTTAGTGGACGAAGTGAAATCAAAAATTTCGATGAAGTTGTCAAATTAGATGTAGCTTACATTGATGACTGGACAATCTGGAAAGATATTGAAATATTGTTAAAGACCGTTAAAGTGGTCTTTATGAGGGAAGGGGCAAAGTAATTTTTGCCCTTCAGTCCTGTTAGGAGAGAAATGAAACAGTCAGTTTATATTATTGGTTCAAAGGGGATTCCTGCTAAGTACGGAGGATTTGAAACCTTTGTTGAAAAATTAACCGAATATCAAAAAGACAGCAACATACAATACTATGTTGCTTGTATGCGTGAAAATTCAGCCAAGTCTGGAATCACGGAAGATCAGTTTGAGCATAATGGAGCCATTTGTTTCAACATTGATGTACCCAATATCGGCCCGGCCCGCGCCATCGCTTACGATATCGCATCGGTCAACAAGGCTATTGAATTGGCTAAGAAAAACAAGGACGAGGCTCCCATTTTTTACATTCTAGCTTGTCGCATCGGGCCCTTTATTTCTGGCCTTAAGAAAAAGATTCGTGCGATCGGTGGCCGGTTGCTGGTAAATCCAGATGGTCATGAATGGCTACGAGCAAAATGGAGCCTGCCAGTTCGTAAGTACTGGAAATTCTCAGAGCAGCTCATGGTCAAACATGCAGATTTACTGGTCTGTGACAGTAAAAATATTGAAAAATATATCCAAGAGGATTATAAGCAGTACCAACCAAAGACCACCTATATTGCCTATGGAACGGATACTACTCCTTCAATCCTGAGAGCAGAAGATGACAAAGTTCGGGATTGGTATCAGGAAAAAGGAGTCAGCGAAAATGGCTATTATCTAGTAGTGGGACGATTTGTTCCTGAAAATAACTACGAAGCCATGATTCGTGAATTTATCAAGTCCAAGTCCAAAAAGGACTTTGTTCTCATCACAAATGTGGAGCAGAATAAATTTTACGATCAGTTGTTACAGGATACTGGTTTTGACAAAGATCCTAGAGTCAAATTTGTCGGTACGGTCTATGACCAAGAATTGCTCAAGTATATTCGTGAAAATGCTTTTGCCTATTTCCATGGGCATGAGGTTGGAGGGACCAACCCTTCTCTACTGGAAGCCCTAGCATCTACAAAACTGAATTTGTTGCTAGATGTTGGCTTTAACCGTGAGGTTGGTGAAGACGGGGCTATTTATTGGGAAAAAGACGAGTTGGCACACGTCATTGAGGAAGTAGAGGGATTTGATCAGGTAGTGATAGCTGACTTGGATTTCAAGTCAAGCCAAAGAATCCTCTCAGCTTTCACATGGGAAAAGATTGTGTCAGATTATGAAGAAGTGTTTAAAGGGTAAAGAATGAAACGGATTTTATACTTGCATGCTGGTGCAGAAATGTATGGAGCAGATAAGGTTTTACTGGAATTGATCAAAGGATTAGATCACCAAGAATTTGAAGCTCACGTCATCCTACCAAATGATGGTGTTTTAGTCGAGACCTTGCGCCAAGTTGGGGCTCAGGTCAGCGTGCTGGATTATCCGATTTTACGAAGGAAGTATTTTAATCCCAAAGGCATTGTCGACTATATTCGCTCTTATAATTTCTATGCTAAGCAAATCGCCCTCTACGCTCAAGAACACAGTATTGATATGATTCACAATAATACAGCGGCTGTTTTGGAGGGCATCTATTTGAAACGCAAGCTCAAGCTACCTTTGATTTGGCATGTTCATGAGATTATCGTCAAACCCAAAGCTATTTCTGACTTTATCAATATGCTTATGGGACGATATGCAGACAAGATTGTGACGGTGTCTCAAGCGGTTGCCAATCATATCAAGCAGTCTCCATTTATCAAAGATAGCCAAGTGAAAGTGATTTATAACGGTGTGGATAATACTGTCTATTACCCAATGGATGCGTCATCTATTCGTGAAAAATTTGATATTGCTCAAGATGCACTTGTGATTGGCATGATTGGTCGGGTTAATGCTATCAAAGGACAAAATGATTTCATAGAAGCAGTCGAGCCACTTTTGGAAAAGAATGAGCAAGCGGTGGCTTTCCTAGCTGGAGGTGTTTTTCATGGTGAAGAATGGCGTCTAGAAGAATTAGATAAGAGAATAGCTTCTTCATCTGTTGTGTCACAAATTCATCGTATTGATTACTATGATAAGACTTCTGAACTATACAATATGTTTGATATTTTTGTCCTACCAAGTATAAAACCCGATTCCTTACCTACAGTAGTCCTAGAAGCCATGGCTTGTTCAAAACCAGTTGTTGGTTATAACAATGGGGGAATAGCTGAAATGGTAGTAGATGACAAAAGTGGTTGCTTAGTCAAACCAAATCGTCCTCAAGAACTTTCTAATGCCATTTCTCTCTTACTAGATAGTTCTGAAAAAAGAGAAAAATTTGGGCGAGTAGGATATCAGAGACAAAAAGAGCTGTTTTCTTTGGAGAGTTACATCAAGAACTTCTCGGAATTTTATGATAATTTACAATAAGGGGTATAATGGAAAATTTAATCATTTTAGACAGTGAGCTGCAAAAAAAGAATGAAGAGCATTATCAATCTCTTCATGGCGGGAGCCGAGTAGTTTATACCAACTATGAAAGTCCACTTATAAGAAGAGTACGTAATTTCAAATACATCGGTAGTGCTTTGTATCATTTTTTAATGTGGAAAATGTCCTATGATTATGCTCGGAAATTCATAAAATATGATGTCAAGAAAATTATTTGTGTAAATCCTCTTGTAGGTATCTTTTTAGGAATTTTAAATAAAAGTGGCAAGGAAATTACATTAGCAGGATTTTTGTTTGAGAATAAGAAAAATAAAATCTATTATTATTTACGAAAGCAACTTGTGAAAAAGTCTTTCCAGAATATCAGTAATATCATAGTCTATGGTTCAAAAGAAATTCATTATTATTCGGAACTCTTTCCAGAATTTCAGGAGAAATTTAAATTTATTCATTACGGCTTAGATTAT
This sequence comes from Streptococcus oralis, assembly GCF_006175905.1. Lineage (GTDB taxonomy): Bacteria > Bacillota > Bacilli > Lactobacillales > Streptococcaceae > Streptococcus > Streptococcus oralis_BG. The sequence continues at coordinate 384,699 of NZ_SSNB01000001.1, read as the reverse complement.
GATAATCAACTAACTTATCAAGGTTCTTTACCAACTAAGTATATCTTTTCAGGTGGAGGTAGTAACCGAGATTATGAGACTTTAGTCAAGGCAGTGGAGACTTCAAACCTTTCAATGCCGTGTGTGATTGCAACTCAGCCATGGAGAGTTCCTACGCATGGTTCAAACATTCAAGTTTTATCTGATGTAGTAGTAGAAACCTTTGGAGATGTATTAGCTAAGTCTGATTTCCTTGTCCTATCGTTAAAAGATATTGATTTATCCGCTGGTCATATGGTTATGCTTCAAGCAATGTCTTTAGGAGTTCCTATCATTGTGAATGATATTCCCTCTGTTCGAGATTATGTTGATGAATCTCTGGTGACTTTTTATCCTTCAGGGGATTTTGAGGCACTAGCACAGCTAATGGAACATTTCAATCCTATGGTTGATGATATTATTCAAAAAGTTGATAAAGCAAAGGCACTATACTTTGAACAATATACCTCTATAAAATTGATGGATAGACTATTGGATTTTTAAATAGGAGAGACAGAATGGTAGAAAAGATTGATTTTGTTGTCGCATGGGTTGATGGGAATGATTTGGTTTGGAGAGAAAAGAAAGCCCAATACGATGGCTCAATAAACACTTTTAAAGAGGGTATGAACTCAGAGAAATCCTATCGTGAATGGGGAACTTTTAAGTACTGGTTTAGGGGTGTGGAAAAATTTGCTCCTTGGGTCAATAAGATCTACCTTGTGACTGACCAGCAAAAGCCAAGCTGGTTAGATATAAACAGTGAAAAATTGGTCTTGGTAGATCATACAGAGATTATCTGTAATGACTATCTACCAGTTTTTTCTGCCAATCCTATTGAAAGCAATATCCATCGAATCCCTGGACTCTCTGAGCACTTTGTCTTTTTTAATGATGATATGTATTTGACGGCTCCAGTTGAGCCGATAGACTTTTTCTCGGAGGATGGTTTGCCAAAGTATGTTACAGCTTTAGCTCCTATTACAACGGAGAGATATGGAACTGGTCATTTCCAAATGAATGATATGGGAATTATCACTAGTCATTTTTCGAAGAAAGAAATTTTAAATAATGGTCACTTTTTTTCCTTTAAGCATGGGATTAAACAATTAATCAAGACTTTACTTTATGGGACTACTAAGTTTATCTGTGGTTTCTGGGAGAGTCACCTGCCCTATCCCCTACTAAAATCAACAATGGACTTGGTATGGGAAAAGGAAAAAGCAGTTTTGGAGACAACCTCAGCGAGTCGCTTCAGAAGTCCCTCTGATACCAATGTTTGGCTCTTTAAATATTGGCAGATCGCTAGTGGTCAATACGCTATCGGAAATCCTAAGTTAGGGGGACTCTTTTCTTTGGATAATGCCGGACCAGATTTTTGGAAGCTACTGAATTCTGGTAAATACCAAATTATGTGTATCAATGACGGACACAACGTTCAAGATGAGGAACAGGTGATGACAGACTTCGTCAAGGCTATGGACCAACTGCTTCCAGATAAAAGCTCATTTGAGATTTAAACTGAAAAAATAAGTAAGAGAAAGAAAAAATAGATGATTTCGGTAATTGTGCCTGTTTACAATGTGGAGGACTACCTTCATTATGCCATGGAGAGTTTAGAACATCAGACTTATAAGGATATGGAAGTCCTCTTGATCGATGATGGATCGAGTGATGGCTCAGGTCTCTTGTGCGACCAGTATGCCCAGCAGTATGATTGGGTGACGAGTTATCACAAGGCCAACGGTGGCTTATCTGATGCTCGAAACTATGGAGTCTTGAAGGCAAAGGGGGACTGGATTACCTTCCTAGATCCGGACGATTATTTGGAACCTTGCGCCTTGGAACTGCTAGCAGAGCTACAAAGTCGTACCCAAGCAGATATGGTGAGTGGTAAAGTGGAGCCAACAGCCCACTATCATCGTTATCAAAATTTTCACTTGAATCAGCTTGATCTAGACCAGGTTAAAGTCTATGATAAGGCGAAGGCTCTGACGGAAATGCTCTACGGAGACCTTGTGACGGTCTCTGCTTGCGGGAAACTCTATCGGAAAGAACTTCTGGAGAAAGCTCCCTTCCCCAAGGGGCGCATCTACGAAGACCTCTATGTAATCAGTGAGCATCTCAACCAAGCCCAATCAGTTGCCTTGTACCATCTTCCGATTTACCATTATTACCATAGACCCGGTAGCATTACTGCATCGGCTTTCACGCCTAAACAATACGAGTTTTATGAAGCAATTGATCATTTAAAAGAGGTTGTGAATGCAACCTATCCTGAGAGTTCAGAACTCCAAGAAGCCATTATTTCTCGCTTCTTTACAGGAAGTCTTCTTATCTTTACAATGATTCGTGATGGAAATCCAGCAGACTTCAAGCGACTTCAGGAGAAGACGAGACCCTATTTGCCTCTTGTCTTGAAGAATGCTAGAGTTAGTAAGAAACGCAAGACTCTCTATGTCTTGATTAGCAGGTATCCACGCCTCTATTATTACTTTAAAAAGTGGAAAAAAATAAACGACTGAATGAAAAAAGTTCAGAAATTAGAAAAGGAAAATGAAGATGTTAAAGATAGAACGTGATAAATTGCTCGTGACAGCAGTTTTATTTGTGATAATTTCTATAGATATGATAAACACTTCAATGTTAGCACCTGTATTACCTAGTATACCTAATTTTGTTCCTTTCTTTGCAATCATGTTACTAGCTGTGCGTTTTTTATATATTCGTAACTATTCTTTGAGTTTTTTAATATTTGCACCTACCCTCATTTTAGTTGGAAGTATGGTTTATTATAAGGCAGGAAACTTAAATGGTTTAATGTTTTTGCTGTTGATTGTTTTTCTTTATAAAGCAGATTTAGAGTCTATACTTAAAATTTATACTTGGACGAGTTTATCTTTTATACTTCTTATTATTTTACTATCGTTAGTCAATGTTATTCCTAATTTACAGTTTGTTCAAACTCGCCCCGTGGGAGTGGTTGTACGTAACTCTTTTGGTTTTATCTATCCAACCGACTTTGCCTCTCATTGTTTCTATCTCTTCACTGCCCTTTCCTATCTCCTTAGAAAGAAGTTTATCTTCCTAAGAACCCTATCAGGTGTAGCCTTGGCGGCCTTTATTATTGTTTATTGCGATGCCCGTTTAAATGCAGGCTCCATCTTAGCAGCAACAGGAATTTTTCTATACTTTTATTATCGTAACAAGACTGAATGGCGTTTATTTTCCCTACTGCCTTTTTCGGCTGGTATCGCTTCTTCGGTCATGATTTATCTATCCAACAAGTTTAGTTGGTCTCATCCAATATATGTTTCTCTGAATAACTTTTTCGGAATGCGATTGTATTTGGGACATGAAGCGCTTAAGAAATATGGCGTACAGTTATTTGGAATTCGTGGAATTTCCTTTGTTGGATATGGAGGAAAGACAGAAACGGTTTTGAACTATGACTATGTAGATTCGTCTTATGTACAAATGTTATTTACTTACGGTTTGATTCCAGTTGTTATGTTGGTATGCCTATACATGGTTCAGTCTTGGACTCTCTATCGTAGGAAGAACTATTTATTGTTAACCTGCCTGGCCTTAGTAACAGTCAATTGTATGTTTGAGGCCTTCTGGGTTCGTCCATCATACAATATTTTTATGTTCCTTCTTTTTGCTACCATCCCAGCGATGGAATTTGAAGGAGAAAAATCTGAGATGGGGGAAGCCGTGTGAGAATTTTAAAAAATTACTTGTACAATCTGTCCTATCAGTTACTTGTCATCGTCCTACCAGTGATTACAACTCCCTATATTACTCGAGTTTTTTCTTCGGATGATTTGGGGTCTTACGGATACTATAACTCTATCGTGACTTATTTTATCCTACTAGCGACGCTGGGAGTAGCCAATTATGGGACCAAGGAAATTTCCGGCCATCGTAAGGAAGTTGAAAAGACCTTCTGGGGTATTTACAGTTTACAAGTCCTTTCAACCTGTTTAGCGGTTATACTTTATATAATTGTTTGTTTGCTTGTACCGTCAATGAACAATCCAATTGCCTATATACTTGGCTTTAGTTTGCTGTCTCGTGGTTTTGATATTTCTTGGCTTTTTCAAGGGTTAGAAGATTTCAAAAAAATCACAGCTCGTAACACAATGGTCAAACTTCTAGGTGTTGTATCGATATTCCTATTTGTTAAGAAACCATCTGACTTGTACTTGTATATCATCCTCTTGGTTGCCTATGATCTACTAGGTCAGTTGAGTATGTGGCTTCCTGCTCGGGAACACATTCGCAAGCCACATCTGGATATAGCCTATGCCAAAGAGCATATCAAACCAGTCATTCTCTTGTTTCTGCCACAGATTGCCATTTCACTCTACATCACGCTAGATCGCACGATGCTAGGTGCCTTGTCTTCGACTAAGGATGTTGGGATCTATGATCAAGCCTTGAAATTATTGAATATTTTGTTAACCTTGGTAACGTCGCTTGGTAGTGTTATGTTGCCTCGGGTCTCCAATCTTCTCTCATTAGGCAATCAAAAGGCGGTTAACAAGTTACATGAAATGTCTTTCTTAGTGTATAATTTAGTCATCTTCCCGATGATTGCGGGGATTTTGATTGTTAACAAAGATTTTGTCAATTTTTTCTTAGGACAAGACTTCCAAGATGCTCGCTATGCGATTGCCATCATGGTCTTTAGAATGTTCTTTATTGGCTGGACTAATATCATGGGAATTCAAATCTTGATTCCTCACAATAAGAATCGTGAATTTATGCTGTCAACAACTATTCCAGCTATTTTCAGTGTAGGCTTGAATCTCCTCTTGATCCCACCTCTGGGCTATATTGGAGCTTCAATTGTATCTGTTGCGACTGAAGGTTTGGTCTGGCTGATCCAACTCTACTTTACACGTTCGTATCTAAAAGAGGTCAAGATTCTACCATCCATGCTAAAAATACTTCTAGCAGCACTACTAATGTACGGCGCCCTGTATTCTGCACAAGCTTTCATGCACTTCTCATCTGTTGTGAATGTCTTGATTTATGCTGCCCTTGGCTTCCTAGTCTACGGTGGCTTGGTTTTGGTCTTACGTGTCTTGGATTTTCAAGAACTAAAAAGTGTTTTAAAGAAATAAGGAGATTTTATGTACGATTATCTTATCGTTGGTGCTGGCTTGTCAGGAGCAATCTTTGCCCACGAAGCTAACAAACGTGGCAAGAAGGTGAAGGTGATTGATAAACGTGACCACATCGGTGGAAATATTTATTGCCAATCTGTTGAAGGAATCAATGTCCACAAGTATGGGGCTCATATCTTCCATACATCCAATAAAAAGGTCTGGGACTATGTCAATCAGTTTGCAGAGTTTAACAATTACATCAATTCCCCTATCGCCAACTATCAAGGGCATCTTTATAATCTTCCTTTCAATATGAACACTTTCTACGCCTTGTGGGGAATAAAGACACCCCAAGAAGTCAAGGACAAGATTGCTGAGCAGACGACTCACATGCAAGATATTGAACCAAAAAACCTAGAGGAACAAGCCATTAAGTTGATTGGTACGGATGTCTATGAAAAGCTGATCAAGGGCTACACGGAAAAGCAATGGGGGCGTTCTGCTACTGAGCTGCCACCCTTTATCATCAAGCGCTTGCCAGTTCGGTTGACCTATGATAACAATTATTTCAACGACCGTTACCAAGGTATTCCAATCGGTGGCTATAACGTCATCATTGAAAAGTTGTTGGAAGGAATCGAAGTAGAGCTCAATACAGATTTCTTTGCAGATCGGGAGAACTTGGAGGCTTCAGCAATTAAGATTGTCTTCACAGGGATGATCGATCAGTTCTTTGACTATAAATTTGGTGAGCTAGAGTATCGCAGTCTCCGTTTTGAACATGAGGTTCTAGAGCAAGAAAACTATCAAGGAAATGCTGTAGTCAACTATACTGAACGTGATATACCTTATACGCGTATCATCGAGCACAAACATTTTGAGTTTGGGACTCAGGCCAAGACCGTTATTACTCGTGAATATCCAGCGGATTGGAAGAGAGGAGATGAACCCTACTATCCAATCAATGATGCTAAAAACAATGCAATTTATGAGCAGTATCTAGCAGAAGCTGAGAAAAATGGCCACGTTATCTTCTGTGGTCGCTTGGCAGATTATAAATACTATGATATGCATGTGACTGTTGAACGCGCATTGGATGTGGTAGAAGTAGAACTAGGGAGTATCTAAAAACATCACAGATAAAGGGGAGAAAAGGTGAAATATTATCTGAAAGATTCATTTCTGCATAATGCACATGAAAAGAATGCAGGGAGTAAGGCGCGAAATGACGTGGAAGCTATTCTAGTCTTAGAGGGTTATGAGGGGTTGGAGCTCAAGGTTGAGAATTGGTATAAGATGAATTTCTTTAAAGCTCAACAACACAAATATCGTGCGACCAAGTCTGTGTTTGATCAGTTGGGAGCTGGAGATGAATTGGTGATTCAGTTCCCTATTATCCACCATACATTTTTCATCTCACAACTCATCAAGCAGGCGAAAAAAAGAGGAGCAAAATTCTATCTGTTGATCCATGATATTGAAACCTTGCGTCATGCAGCAGGTTCAGAAGTGAAATTCCGTCATAAAGTGCGAAATTACTTCCAGGAAAAGAAAGCTTTGATGTCAGTGGATGGCATTATCGTTCATAACGATATCATGAAGAAAGTTCTGGTAGGTCAAGGAGTGCCAGCAGATAAAATGGTTAGCTTGGAGATTTTTGACTATCTGATTCCAAACTTTGAGGTACAAGCTCTTCCTCAAAAAGACCAACCTATTATCGTAGCTGGAAATTTGAACCCTTCAAAGTCAGGTTATCTTTATAATTTACCAGAACAACCAGCCTATAACTTGTATGGAGTGGGCTATGATGAAAGTCGTGCATTGAAAAACACCACCTACTTTGGTTCCTTTATGCCGGATGACCTCCCAGCTGCTCTTGAAGGTAGTTTTGGTTTGGTCTGGGACGGAGACAGCTCAGAAACCTGCCAAGGTTCTTACGGAAACTACCTACGCTTTAACAACTCGCACAAGGCCTCTCTCTACTTAGCTTCAGGTTTTCCCCTAATAGTCTGGAAAGAGTCGGCTCTCGCACATTTTGTTCTGGATAAAGAGTGTGGTCTAGCAGTTGATTCTCTACACGACCTCCAAAAAGTACTAGATGATTTGACACTTCAAGACTACAAGGAACTTTCAGAACAAGCTAGGAAAGTTGGAGCTGCTCTTCGAGATGGAGCCTATTTAAAAGCTGCCTTATCCAAATTGAAGTAAATTCCTTAGAGAATTTGGGACAAAATGAAATATAATATAGGATAGGTAATTAGCCAGAAAGGAAATCTATTATGAAAGGTATTATTCTTGCGGGTGGTTCGGGAACGCGCTTGTACCCACTTACTCGAGCTGCGTCAAAACAGCTGATGCCGGTTTATGATAAACCCATGATTTACTATCCTTTGTCAACCTTGATGTTGGCAGGGATTAAGGACATTTTGATCATCTCAACACCACAGGATTTGCCCCGTTTTAAGGATCTGCTCTTGGATGGTTCCGAATTTGGGATCAAGCTTTCCTATGCGGAACAGCCTAGTCCCGACGGACTTGCTCAGGCTTTTCTTATTGGTGAAGAATTTATTGGTGACGATAGTGTTGCCTTGATTTTAGGCGATAATATCTATCATGGACCTGGTTTGAGCAGAATGCTTCAAAAGGCAGCCAAGAAAGAGAAGGGCGCGACTGTTTTTGGCTACCAAGTGAAGGATCCAGAGCGTTTTGGTGTGGTCGAGTTTGATACAGACATGAATGCTATTTCCATAGAAGAAAAACCGGAGAATCCTCGCTCTAACTATGCAGTGACAGGTCTTTATTTCTATGACAATGACGTTGTGGAGATTGCCAAACAGATAAAACCGAGTGCTCGTGGTGAGTTGGAAATCACAGATGTTAACAATGCTTATTTGAAGCGTGGGGATTTGTCAGTTGAAGTTATGGGGCGTGGTTTTGCCTGGTTGGATACAGGGACGCATGAGAGTCTGTTAGAGGCTTCCCAATATATCGAAACGGTTCAAAGGATGCAAAATGTTCAGGTTGCCAACCTGGAAGAGATTGCCTATCGAATGGGCTATATCAGCCGCGAAGATGTACTGGAATTGGCGCAACCTCTCAAGAAGAATGAATACGGACAATACCTGCTCCGTTTGATTGGAGAAATCTAGATGACAGATAATTTTTTCGGCAAAACACTTGCAGTGCGTAAGATTGATGCCATTCCAGGTATGTTAGAGTTTGACATTCCAGTTCATGGAGACAATCGTGGCTGGTTTAAGGAAAATTTCCAGAAGGAAAAGATGATACCGCTTGGTTTTCCTGAAAGCTTCTTTGCTGAAGGGAAACTGCAAAACAATGTCAGCTTTTCTCGTAAAAATGTTCTTCGAGGTCTCCATGCCGAACCTTGGGACAAGTATATCTCAGTAGCAGATGATGGGAAAGTTCTGGGTTCTTGGGTTGACCTACGTGAAGGTGAGACTTTTGGAAATGTTTATCAGACAGAGATTGATGCAAGTAAGGGAATCTTTGTCCCTCGTGGCGTAGCCAATGGTTTCCAAGTACTCTCGGATACAGTTTCTTATAGCTATCTGGTCAATGACTACTGGGCACTTGAGCTCAAGCCGAAATACGCTTTTGTCAACTATGCAGACCCAGCCTTGGGCATCCAGTGGGAAAACATAGCAGAAGCAGAAGTTTCGGAAGCAGATAAACATCATCCACTGCTTAAGGATGTCAAACCACTAAGAAAAGAAGATTTGTAAAAAAGTTAAGGAATAAAAATGACTGAATACAAAAATATCATCGTGACAGGTGGGGCTGGTTTTATTGGTTCTAACTTTGTTCACTATGTTTACAATAACTTTCCAGATGTTCATGTGACAGTGCTGGACAAGCTGACTTATGCAGGTAATCGTGCCAATATTGAAGAAATTTTAGGTGATCGTGTTGAGTTGGTTGTCGGAGATATTGCAGATGCAGCCTTGGTAGACAAGCTAGCTGCTCAAGCAGATGCCATTGTTCACTATGCGGCAGAAAGCCATAATGACAACTCGCTCGATGATCCGAGTCCATTTATCCACACCAACTTCATTGGAACTTACACTCTTTTGGAAGCAGCTCGTAAATACGACCTTCGTTTCCACCATGTATCGACTGATGAAGTCTATGGGGACCTGCCTCTGCGTGAAGATTTGCCAGGTCATGGAGAAGGTCCAGGTGAGAAATTTACGGCTGAAACCAAGTACAATCCCAGCTCGCCTTACTCATCAACCAAGGCAGCTTCAGACTTGATTGTCAAAGCTTGGGTACGCTCATTCGGTGTCAAAGCGACTATTTCCAACTGTTCAAACAACTATGGTCCTTACCAGCACATTGAGAAGTTCATTCCGCGTCAAATTACCAATATCTTGAGCGGTATCAAGCCAAAACTCTACGGTGAAGGTAAGAATGTCCGTGACTGGATTCACACCAATGACCATTCATCAGGTGTTTGGACGATTCTGACAAAGGGTCAAATCGGTGAAACCTACTTGATTGGAGCGGATGGTGAGAAGAACAATAAAGAAGTGCTGGAACTCATCCTCAAGGAGATGGGGCAACCAGCTGATGCTTATGACCATGTGACGGACCGAGCTGGTCACGACCTTCGCTATGCTATAGACGCTAGCAAGCTCCGTGATGAACTAGGGTGGAAGCCAGAGTTTACCAACTTTGAAGCAGGTCTCAAAGAGACCATCAAGTGGTACTCAGACAATCAAGACTGGTGGAAATCTGAGAAAGAAGCCGTCGAGGCCAACTATGCTAAGATACAACAAGTAATTAACTAATCAGATACTAAAAAGCAAGAGAATTTAAATTCTCTTGCTTTTTATATATGTCATAAACTTTTATTTTCTTACTTCTTGTTTATAAAACTCTTTAAGGGCATCTTGCCAGGTTGGAATGACGAAACCTGTCGCCTTTGCTTTTATCAAGCTCATAGTTGAGTTGAGAGGTCGTTTGGCCTTGGCAGGAAACTTGCTGGAGTCTACTGGTACTACTTCGACATCACTGTCTTTAAGAATCTCGACAGCAAAGTCATACCAAGTGGTGTCTTTAGCTGCGTCATTTGATAAGTGGTAGTAGCCAAATTCTTTTTGATTTTCAGTCAAATAGGTCATGAATTCGGCTAAGGTTCGTGTCCAGGTTGGGCGGCCGTGTTGGTCGTTGACTACTGTGAGTGTTTTATGGGATTTGGCTAGATTTTGCATGGTAAAGACAAAGTTCCTGCCATAATTTCCAAAGACCCAAGCAGTGCGAATGATGTAATACTGTGACGTAAGGGTTTCAACAAGTTCTTCCCCCATTCGCTTGGTACGTCCGTACTCTGTTTGCGGATCAGGTAGGTCATCAACTTCCCACTCTTGTCCGATAGGTTTCTTTCCATCAAAGACATAGTCTGTCGAGATATAGACCAGAGTAGCTCCGTATTTTTCAGAGGCTTTGGCTACATTTTCAGTTCCAGTTACGTTTATGGCAAAATCCAGTTCTTTTCCCTCATCTTCAGCAGCATCAACAGCAGTATAAGCTGCACAATGATAGACTAAAGTTGGCCTAACCTCGGCAAAGACTTCCTCAACCATTTCAGCATTCGTGATATCCATTTCGGCCACATCCACTGCAACATAGTCCACATTTCGTTCATCTAGTAAATAACGTAGTTCAGTACCGAGTTGACCATTCGCACCTGTAATTAATATCATTGTCTTCTCCTTAACTTTTCTTCTATCTAATCATAGCAAAAAAATGATAAAAAATCTGATTTTCGGTCCTTGTTTTGATAGTTTCTATTCGATAAGAATCTGTTTTTGAAATAAAGCTGTTTATTAGATTCTTTGAGATAGAAATTTTTTATAGCTGTAAAGCGATTCTTAAAATTCTGAGCGTTAACACTGTTCAGAAAAGAGAAAATTTTAGTGAATTTTACCTATTTCCTATTGCTTTCTGGTCTTTTATTTGTTATATTAAAAGTACAATTATTTTTTATTTATAACAGTAAAGCAGAGCACTTTCAGAGAAAGGAGTATTTTTTAAAAAAGAAATGTAAACGCTTACTGAAAAATGAAAGGATTTAGGAGTTCATGGATAAACGATTTTTTGAAAAACGCTGTAAGTTCAGTATTCGTAAGTTTACGCTTGGAGTAGCTTCGGTGATGATTGGAGCGACTTTCTTTGCTGCCGCCCCAGTGTTGGCTGATCAAGCAAGAGTTGGTTCTACAACTAATTTGCCAAGTGAATTAGCTGATTTGGATAAGAAGGCTAGTGATGAGGGGCACGATTTTGACAAGGAAGCTGCCGCTCAGAATCCTGGTTCAGCTGAAACTACTGAAGGCCCTCAAACAGAAGAAGAGTTGTTGGCTCAAGAAAAAGAAAAGTCTGAAAAGCCAAGCAACCTGCCAAAAGAATTAGAAGATAAGTTGGAGAAGGCTGAAGACAATGGGCGTGATGTTGACAAGGATCAATTGGCCCAAGATACTGGGAAGCTCGTACCAGAAGATGTAGCTAAGACTACCAACGGGGAATTAAACTACGGCGCGACTGTTAAGATTAAGACGCCATCAGGAGAAGGTAGCGGTATTGTCGTTGCAAAAGACCTTGTCTTGACGGTTTCTCATAACTTTATCAAGGACAGCCAAGACGGCAATATCCGTAAGGTTGTGGATAATGACCAAGGGGATGGAGATATCTATAGCATCTCATATCCAGGATTGCCAGATGTCAAGTTTAGCAAGAAAGATATTATTCATTGGGATCGTGAAGGCTATCTGAAAGGCTTCAAAAATGATCTGGCCCTTGTGAGATTGCGTACAGTTCTAGAAAATACGCCTGTTGAAGTAACTAAAAAGCCAGTAGTTAAGAAAATCGGAGATAAGCTCCATGTCTTTGGTTATCCAGAAGGGAAATTGAATCCGATTGTCAATACTACAGTTGATTTTGTGGAACCATACGGAGAAGGTGTCCAAGGGATTGGTTACCAAGGAGGAAAACCGGGTGCTAGTGGCGGCGGTATCTTTGATACAGAAGGCAAACTAGTCGGTGTGCACCAAAATGGTGTAGTTGGAAAACGGAGCGGCGGTATTCTCTTCTCACCAGCTCAACTAAAATGGATCCAAGACCACATACAGGGAATTTCAAGTGTGAAACCAGCAGACTTGGAAGAGAAAGAGAAACCGGCTGAAGAAAAACCAAAAGAGGATAAACCTGCAGCTGCTAAACCTGAAACACCTAAGACAGTAACTCCTGAATGGCAAACAGTAGCGAATAAAGAGCAACAAGGAACAGTCACTATTCGTGAAGAAAAGGGTGTTCGCTACAATCAATTGTCTTCAACGGCCCAAAATGACAATGATGGCAAACCAGCCTTGTTTGAAAAACAAGGATTGACAGTTGACGCTAATGGAAATGCGACGGTTGATTTAACCTTCAAAGATGATTCTGAAAAGGGCAAATCACGTTTTGGTGTCTTCTTGAAATTTAAAGATACCAAGAACAATGTTTTTGTTGGATATGACCAAGGTGGCTGGTTCTGGGAGTATAAATCTCCAACCGATAGCACCTGGTATAAGGGGGGCCGTGTAGCAGCGCCTGAGACAGGATCAATTAACCGCCTATCAATTACCCTCAAGTCAGATGGACAACTCAATGCAACGAATAATGATGAGAAACTTTTTGATACGGTCACTTTGCCAGCAGCTGTTAATGAAACTCTCAAAAATGAGAAGAAAATCGTCCTAAAAGCTGGTTCCTATGGCAATGAGCGTACAGTTGTCAGCGTTAAAACAGACAATCAAGAAGGTGTAAAATCAGATGATACTCCTGCCCAGAAAGAAACAGGTCCGGCCGTTGACGATAGCAAGGTGACTTATGATACGATCCAGTCTAAGGTACTCAAGGCAGTGATTGACCAAGCCTTCCCACGTATTAAAGAATACAGTTTGAACGGGCATACCTTGCCAGGACAAGTCCAACAATTCAATAAAGTATTTATCAACAAACACGAAGTCACACCTGAAGTTACTTACAAAAAAATCAATGAGACAACAGCAGAATACTTGATGAAGCTTCGCGATGATGCTCACTTAATCAATGCAGAAATGACAGTTCGTTTGCAAGTTGTGGACAATCAATTGCACTTTGATGTGACCAAGATTGTCAACCATAATCAAGTCACTCCAGGTCAAAAGATTGATGATGAAAGAAAGCTGCTTTCTTCTATTAGTTTCCTTGGTAATGCTTTAGTCTCTGTTTCGAGTGAGCAAGCTGGTGCTAAGTTTGATGGGGCAACCATGTCAAACAATACCCATGTCAGCGGTGATGACCATATCGATGTAACCAATCCAATGAAGGATTTGGCTAAGGGTTACATGTATGGATTTGTTTCTACAGACAAGCTTGCTGCAGGTGTTTGGAGCAATTCTCAAAACAGCTACGGTGGAGGTTCTTATGACTGGACTCGTTTGACAGCCTATAAGGAAACAGTTGGGAATGCCAACTATGTAGGAATCCACAGCTCTGAATGGCAATGGGAAAAAGCTTATAAGGGCATTGTCTTCCCAGAGTACACCAAGGAACTTCCAAGTGCCAAGGTTGTTATCACTGAAGATGCCAATGCGGATAATAAAGTGGACTGGCAGGATGGAGCCATTGCTTATCGTAGCATCATGAACAACCCTCAAGGTTGGGAAAAAGTCAAGGATATCACGGCTTATCGTATCGCGATGAACTTTGGTTCTCAAGCCCAAAATCCATTCCTTATGACCTTGGATGGTATCAAGAAAATCAATCTCCACACAGATGGTCTTGGGCAAGGTGTTCTCCTTAAAGGATATGGTAGTGAAGGTCACGACTCTGGTCACTTGAACTATGCTGATATTGGTAAACGTATTGGTGGTGTCGAAGACTTCAAGACCTTGATCGAAAAAGCGAAGAAATATGGTGCTCATCTAGGTATCCACGTTAACGCTTCTGAAACCTATCCTGAGTCTAAATACTTTAATGAAAATATTCTTCGTAAAAATCCAGATGGAAGCTACAGCTATGGTTGGAACTGGCTAGACCAAGGTATCAACATTGATGCTGCTTATGACTTGGCGCATGGACGCTTGGCTCGCTGGGAAGACTTGAAGAAAAAACTTGGTGATGGTCTCGACTTTATCTATGTGGACGTTTGGGGCAATGGTCAATCTGGTGATAACGGTGCCTGGGCTACTCACGTTCTTGCTAAAGAAATTAACAAACAAGGCTGGCGTTTTGCGATTGAGTGGGGCCATGGTGGTGAATACGACTCTACCTTCCAACACTGGGCAGCTGACTTGACCTATGGTGGTTACACTAATAAAGGTATCAACAGTGCCATCACCCGCTTTATCCGCAACCACCAAAAAGATTCTTGGGTTGGGGACTACAGAAGTTACGGTGGTGCAGCCAACTACCCACTTCTAGGTGGCTACAGCATGAAAGACTTTGAAGGCTGGCAAGGAAGAAGTGATTACAATGGCTACGTGACTAACCTCTTTGCCCATGATGTCATGACCAAGTACTTCCAACACTTCACTGTAAGTAAATGGGAAAATGGTACACCAGTTACCATGTCTGATAACGGTAGCACCTATAAATGGACTCCAGAAATGAAGGTTGAGCTAGTCGATGCAGCAGGAAACAAGGTTGTTGTGACTCGTAAGTCAAACGATGTCAATAGCCCACAATACCGTGAGCGTACAGTAACGCTCAATGGACGTGTCATCCAAGATGGCTCAGCTTACTTGACTCCTTGGAACTGGGATGCGAATGGTAAGAAACTTCCTACTGATAAGGAAAAAATGTACTACTTCAATACGCAGGCCGGTGCAACAACTTGGACACTTCCGAGCGATTGGGCAAATAGCAAGGTTTACCTTTACAAGCTAACTGACCAAGGTAAGACAGAAGAGCAAGAACTAACTGTAAAAGATGGCAAGATTACCCTAGACCTTCTAGCAAATCAACCATACGTTCTCTACCGTTCAAAACAAACCAATCCTGAAATGTCATGGAGCGAAGGCATGCACATCTATGACCAAGGATTTAACAGTGGAACCTTGAAACACTGGACCATTTCAGGTGATGCTTCCAAGGCAGAAATTGTCAAATCACAGGGTGCAAATGAAATGCTTCGTATCCAAGGCAATAAGAGCAAGGTCAGCCTTACTCAGAAACTGACTGGCTTGAAACCAAATACCAAGTATGCGGTTTATGTTGGTGTCGATAACCGTAGTAATGCTAAGGCAAGTATCACAGTGAATACTGGCGAAAAAGAAGTGACTACTTATACCAATAAGTCACTCGCTCTCAACTATATCAAAGCTTATGCTCATAACAATCGTCGTGAAAATGCTACAGTTGACGATACAAGTTACTTCCAAAATATGTACGCCTTCTTTACAACAGGTTCAGATGTATCAAATGTCACTCTGACATTGAGTCGTGAAGCTGGTGATGAAGCAACATACTTTGATGAAATTCGTACCTTTGAAAACAATTCAAGCATGTACGGAGACAAGCATGATACAGGTCAAGGAACCTTCAAGCAAGACTTTGAAAATGTAGCTCAAGGAATCTTCCCATTCGTAGTGGGTGGTGTCGAAGGTGTTGAAGATAACCGCACTCACTTGTCTGAAAAACACGATCCATATACACAGCGTGGTTGGAACGGTAAGAAAGTCGATGATGTTATCGATGGAAATTGGTCACTCAAGACCAATGGACTGGTTAGCCGTCGTAACTTGGTTTACCAAACCATTCCTCAAAACTTCCGCTTTGAGGCAGGTAAGACCTACCGTGTAACCTTTGAATATGAAGCAGGTTCAGACGATACCTATGCCTTTGTAGTCGGAAAGGGAGAATTCCAATCAGGTCGTCGTGGTAGTCAAGCAAGCAACTTGGAAATGCATGAATTGCCAAATACTTGGACAGATTCTAAGAAAGCCAAGAAAGTAACCTTCCTCGTGACAGGTGCAGAAACAGGCGATACTTGGGTAGGTATCTACTCAACTGGAAACGCAAGCAATACTCATGGAGATGCTGGCGGAAATGCCAACTTCCGTGGTTACAACGATTTCATGATGGACAATCTTCACATCGAGGAAATTACCCTAACAGGTAAGATGTTGACAGAAAATGCTCTCAAGAACTACTTGCCAACGGTTGCCATGACTAATTACACCAAAGAGTCTATGGATGCTTTGAAGGAAGCGGTCTTTAACCTCAGTCAGGCGGATGATGACATTAGCGTGGAAGAAGCGCGTGCAGAGATTGCCAAGATTGAAGCTTTGAAGAATGCTTTGGTTCAGAAGAAGACAGCTTTGGTAGCAGAAGACTTTGAAAGTTTGGATGCGCCAGCTCAACCAGGTGAAGGTCTAGAGAATGCCTTTGATGGAAATGTGTCTAGTCTATGGCATACATCTTGGAATGGTGGAGATGTAGGCAAGCCTGCAACCATGGTCTTGAAAGAACCAACTGAAATCACAGGACTTCGTTATGTTCCACGTGCCTCTGATTCAAATGGAAACTTGCGAGATGTGAAACTGGTTGTCACAGATGAGTCTGGTAAGGAACATACTTTTAACGTGACAGATTGGCCAAATAACAACAAGCCAAAAGACATTGACTTTGGCAAGACAATCAAGGCTAAGAAAATTGTCCTTACTGGTACCAAGACTTACGGAGATGGTGGCGATAAATACCAATCTGCAGCGGAACTCATCTTTACTCGTCCACAGGTAGCAGAAACACCACTTGACATGTCTAGCTATGAAGCAGCTTTGGCTAAGGCGCAGAAATTAACAGACAAAGACAATCAAGAGGAAGTAGCTAGCGTTCAGGCGAGCATGAAATATGCGACGGATAACCACCTCTTGACGGAAAGAATGGTTGCCTACTTCGCAGACTACCTCAACCAATTACAAGACAAGGCTGCTAAACCAGACGCTCCTACAAGCAGCAAGGGTGAAGAGCAACCTCCTGTTCTTGAAGTTCCTGAATATACAGGCCCTTACGGAACAGCTGGAGAAGAAGCGGCTGTTCATGACCTAGCTGAGTTTAAGGGCGGTGTCAATGCGGCAGAAGCAGCTGTTCATGACTTACCTGAGTTCAAGGGTGGCGTCAATGCAGTTCAAGCCTTGGTAAACGAATTGCCAGAATACAAGGGTGGAGCCAATGCAGTTCTAGCAGCTGCAAATGAAGTTCCAGAGTATAGAGGTGGAGTCAATGCAGTTGAGGCCTTGGTAAATGAAAAACCAGCCTACACAGGTGTATTGGCTACAGCTGGAGATCAAGCAGCTCCAACAGTTGAAAAACCTGAGTACCCACTCACTCCAAGCCCAGTAGCTGATACCAAAGCTCTGGAAGATAAAGAAGAGAAACTTCCTGCTACAGGAGAACATGGTTCAGAAGCAGCCCTCTTCTTAGCAAGTGTGAGCATCGCTTTATCTGCTGCTGTTCTTGCGACAAAACGTAAAGAAGATTAATGAGATTTGGTTTTAGCAGTTCAAAGCAACTCGAATCAAAAAAAACAAACAGCCGGAGAGGACCTCTTGGTTCTCTCCTTTTTCAAAGGAGAAATGATACCGCTTACTCATGTATGCGGATGAAAGGAATAGGAGAAAGATGGATAGACATTTTTTTGAGAAACGCTGTCACTATAGTATAAGAAAATTTGCAATCGGTGCAGCCTCCGTTATGATTGGTGCTAGTATCTTTGGCGCCAATATGGTTCAGGCGGCAGAAACAGCAACACCTTCAGAGACAGAGGGAAGTATCACTCATGTTCAAGCCCTGGATAAGCTACCAGATGATTTAGCCGCTGCGCTTGAAAAAGCAGATGCAGAAGCTGCAACAGAAGCAAGTCATGAAGAAACTCCAGCGACTGATGAGGGAACCAATCCTCCAGCAAGTGAAGAGACAAAACCAGAGACAAGTCCTGCAAGTCCCAAACCAGCAGAAACGCCTAAAGAAGAAGCTAAACCATCAGAAACAAACACCCCTGCTGCTAAACCAGCTGAAACTGCTACGCCCGCACCAAAACCAGCTGAAAAGCAAATCGAAGATAGAGAAGATGTGAACCATCTTGAAGGTGCTACTGCTCAGGCGAGCAACCATGAGACTGGTACCAACTTTACTGCGGATAAGGCTATCGACGGAGATGACAATACCCGTTGGGCTACAGACAAAGATGTACCAAAACCAACCTTCGAATTAACTCTTCCAAAAACTACTCTCATCAAACATGTAGAAATTGACTGGGATCGTCGTCTTCGTAATGGGCAAAATGACCCAAATATCAAATCTTGGAGTCTCTATTACGCAGGCCAAGAAGATGTGGGCGCTAATGGAGAAAAACAATGGAAACTCGCTCATACCAAGACTGGAGATCTTGTTTTAGATGAGAAAGTTGACTTAGCCAATAGTATTCAAGCTAAATATCTTAAGTTAGAAATTAACGACTATCAAGCGGGCACAATGGGTTGGAGAAACGTTGGTATCCAAGAAATTCGAGCTTATTCAAACGTTCCGGACCATAGTAAGGTAACGGATATCCGCCAAGTAACCGAACTAACAGTAGCAGAAGACGGACAGTCTCTTGTCTTACCAACTTTACCAGGGAAAGTTAGCCTTATCGGAAGCAACAAGCAAGGTGTGATTGACCTTCAAAATCACATCTATAAGCCTTTGACAGACCAACGCGTCAAGGTCATGGTGCAACAAATCAAAGACAGCCATACTTTCACTAAGGAATTTGAAGTAGTCATCAAGGGGCTACATCAGGACGAGGGTGTGGGGGTAAAACCCAAAGTAGCACCAGCTGTTCAACAATGGTATGGAAAAGAAGGTCAATCTTCTATCACTTCAGATACAGTCCTTGCGACAGGAGATTCGGGCTTTGATCAGGCAGCAACCTTCTACCAGTCAGACCTTGCTAGCCGTGGATTGGAACTAGCAACAGGTGACAAGCAGGCTCAAAAACGAATCGAATTTAAAAAGGTTGAAAACAAAGGTTATGGCAAGGAAGGCTATGGCATCACTATCCAAGGTGATGTGATTACCATCGAAGCTGCCACAAATACAGGAGCCTTCTACGCCACTCGTACTCTTCTTCAAATGGGAGAAACAGACCTACAAAATGGCGAAATTCGAGATTTCCCAAGTTTCAGCCACCGTGGCTTTATGTTGGATACAGGTCGTAAATTTATCCCTTATGACACCCTCGTAGACATCATGCTCAACATGGCTTACTACAAGATGAATGACTTGCAGTTGCACCTCAACGATAACTATATCTTCCTTAAGGAACACTTGGCAGGTAAGAGCTTAACACCAGAAGAACAACTCAAGTATGTTCTTGAACATGCCAAGACTGGTTTCCGTGTGGAGACAGACATTGTAGGTAAGAATGGTCAAAAATTGACATCGGATGAGCATTATACCAAGGAAGAAATGCAAAATCTGATTAAACTTGCCAAGGCCTTGCATATCAACCTAGTGCCAGAAATTGACACACCAGGTCACGCTCTATCATTTGTCAAAGTCCGTCCAGACCTCATGTATCAAGGTAGTTTGAGTGATTATGCTGGCAAACACAATGTCGAGCGCGTAGCCATGCTAGACTTGGATAACAAGTACGAAGAAACGCTGGCTTTTGTCAAATCCGTCTATGACAAACTCCTCGATGGTCCAGATGCACCACTTCATGGAGTATCAACGGTTCATATCGGAACGGATGAATACTATGGTAGCAGAGAAAGCTATCGTCGCTATGTCAATGACCTTATCAAATACATTAAAGGAAAAGGTTACACCCCTCGTATCTGGGGCTCGCTCAGTGCAAAACGAGGTAAAACAGCGGTTGATTGGAACGGAGTAGAGGTTGATATCTGGAGTATCGGATGGCAACGACCAAATGAAGCCATTGCTCAGGGAGCTAAGATTATCAACATCACAGATGTACCGACCTATAGTGTGCCAAGTGGAAGCAATAGTCAAGCAGCTTACGGGGACTATGCTAACTACGAACGTCAGTACAATAGCTGGACACCGAATGATTTTAGAACAGGTGGAGGTCCACTTCTACCAGCTTCTCATCCAAGTATCCTTGGTGGGGGGCACGCAGTTTGGAATGATAATATCGACCTTCATGAGACCGGTTTGACCTCTTATGATATCTTTAAACGCTTCTTCAAGAGCATGCAAACCACTGCAGAACGTACTTGGGGATCCGATCGTGCGGCTGCAACCTTTGCAGAACGTACCCTACCAACGAGCCCTTATGCACCACAGTCAAATCCTGATAAAGCGATTGATCAAAGTGATTTGTTTACTATCAATCCTAAGACAGTTAAGGACTATGCAAGTAAGAAAGTGAAGACAAGCGAGCAAGGATTGGCATTTGAGAAAGACAGCAGCATCGAAGGCTTGGCTGGTGATGTTGGCCCAAGTCACGTCTTGAAGTTTGATGTAACTGTCACTGGAGACGGGGAACAAACCTTCTCAACAAGTGGGGACAACCGTATCTATCTAGCTGATAAAGACGGTTATCTTGCTTATCAATTTGAACAGTTCCATATCCAATTCAATAAAAAACTTGAAAAGAACAAACGTTATCAAATCTCCATCGTAACCAAACCACAATCTACAGAAGTCTATGTGGATGGTGAAAAGATTGAGCGTATTGCAAATCCAGCCCACCCTCGCTTTGCCCACAATAGCTTGGTACTACCGCTTGAAAGCATCGGTGGATTCAAAGGAATCTTGCATAGTGCAGAGTTGTCAGACAAACCATTTGTAAATCCTCGTTTGATTTCAAATGATAAAATTACTGCAACCGCAAGCAGTCAGCAACTTCCAGGAAACGAGACTGAAGGCGCTGTTGAAAAGGCCTTTGACAATGATCCAAATACCTTCTGGCATACTAAATGGACTGGTGACACTGGGCCATTCACCCTTACTATGACCTTGAAAGAAGCAGAAAAAGTCAATGGCTTGACGTATCTCCCACGTCCAGGTGGTGGAAATGGTGTTGTGACGCGCTACGAAATCTACGCACAAAAAGATGGCCAAATGGTCAAGGTTTCAGAAGGAAGCTGGGACAACAACGCCCAAGAAAAAACAGTCAACTTTGCGGCGGTACATACCAACAAGATTGAGTTGAAAGTATTGGAAGGCGTTGGTGGTTTTGCAAGTGCGGCTGAAGTTCATCTATTGAAACCTGTCAAAGAAGAGCAAGAAACGCCTGCACCAAGTCAACCAGAAAAACCAACTACACCTGAAAAACCAAAAGTAGAGCAAACAGGTGATGGAACAGTTGAATTGGCAGATCAATTCACTGCAAGTAAACCAGCTAGTGAAGACAGCATTGCAGCTGCCAGCAAGAGCGCAGACTATCTCAAGAAAGAGTACAAGGTCTTCCCAACGCCACAAAAAGTGACTTATGGCGAAGGTGTTACAGCCCTTCGTAAGCAAGTCAATCTGGTTATGGGCGATCAACTCGATATCTATACTCGTAATCGCTTGAAGAGTGTCTTGCAGGATAATCAAGTATCTTATACAACTGGTAAGGCAGCAATCGCTGGCGCAACCAATATCTATCTTGGGGTGCATGGACAAGGCTCACAAGCAGAGCAAAACTTGTCCAATGTTTCAGCAGGTCTCTTTGACAAGATTGACGCCTATGTCTTGAGCATCAAGGATAACTCGATTTCCATCGTCGGAAAAGACACAGATGCGGTCTTCTATGGTTTGACAACCTTGAAACATATGCTCAAGGAAAGCCAAGTACCAGTCCTTCGCAATGTGACAGTAGAAGATTACGCAGAGCTCAAGAACCGTGGTTTTATCGAAGGTTACTATGGAAACCCATGGTCGAATGCAGATCGTGCAGAACTCATGCGTTTTGGTGGCGATTTGAAATTGAACCAATACTTCTTTGCACCAAAAGATGATCCATACCACAACAAGAAATGGCGTGAACTCTATCCGGAAGAAAAACTAGCTGAAATCCGTGAACTTGCTCGTGTCGGAAATCAAAGTAAAACACGCTATGTCTGGACCATCCATCCATTCATGAACAACCGCATCCGCTTTGGCAATGAAGCGGACTACCAAGAAGACCTGGCTACCATCAAAGCCAAATTTACCCAGTTGATGAAAGTGGGTGTCCGCGAATTTGGTATCCTAGCAGATGATGCTCCAAGTCCAGTCGGAGGCTACAATAGCTACAACCGCTTGATGCAAGATATGACCAAGTGGTTGACTGAAATGCAGGGAACTTATAGCGGTCTTCGTAAAGAAATGATCTTTGTTCCTGGACAGTATTGGGGTAATGGACGTGAGGATGAGTTGAAATCCCTCAATGAAAATCTCCCAAGTTCAACATCCATGACCTTGACGGGTGGTAAGATTTGGGGTGAAGTCTCTGAAAGCTTCCTTTCAACTCTCAAGAACAATCTATCCGCAGGTGGCAAGACCTATCGCCCAGTTTCACTTTGGATTAACTGGCCTGTAACAGATAACTCTAAACAACACTTGATTCTAGGTGGTGGTGAGAAATTCCTTCATCCAAATGTGGATCCAAGCTTGCTATCTGGTATCATGTTGAACCCAATGCAACAGTCTGAGCCATCTAAGATTGCCCTCTTTTCAGGAGCTCAATACTCATGGAAACAGTGGAAATCAGAAGAAGAAGCTAAGAAAATCAATGACATTGCTTTCAACTTTGTAGAAAATGGTCATTTTGAAGATAGCAAGGTATCAGCAGCCTTCCGCGAACTTGGTAAGCACATGATCAACCAAAACATGGATAATCGTGTCGTCAAACTGGAAGAATCTGTAGATTTGGCTCCAAAATTAACAGACTTCATGACCAAGCTCAAAGCAGGTCAGGATGTGACTGCAGAACGTGCAGCCTTGCGTGCAGAATTTGCCAAGATTAAAGAAGCAGCCGAACTCTATAAAGCATCAGGCGATAAAAAAATGGTTGCCCAAATCCACTATTGGTTGGATAATGCAATTGACCAAATGAATGCTCTCGATGCCTTCCTTACAGGAACTGAAGCCATGGCTACAAACGATGCAGCCAAACTTTGGGATAGCTACTATAAAGGTTTGAAATTGTACGAACAGTCTCAAACTCACACCTTCCGTTATGTAGACCATATAGAAAAGGCTGAATTGGGTGTTCAACATATTCGTCCATTTATCCTATCCTTGAAAGAAGTTCTAGCATCTGAAGTTCAAAAAGTCTTGCATCCAGACCAAATCATCAGCACCTTTATCACCAATCGAACAGGTGTAGAAGGTGGTTTAGCAGAAGTAACGGATGGTGATTTGGCAACTCATGCGATTATTAAATCACCAAACAGCATCAAGACAGGTGATTATATCGGTATGAAATTCAACAAGCCGGTAGATATTCAAACCTTGACCTTTGCAATGGGAACGCAGGCAAATCCACGTGATACCTTTAGTAAGGCAGAAGTGCAGTATCAAGATGAAAATGACAACTGGGTAACCTTGAAAGAGCCAAGCTATGTCGGAAATGAATCCCTGCTTAAGTTTGAGAATCTCAACATCAAGGCCAAAGCAGTTCGCATGATTGCGACAGCAGACCGCGAGAACACTTGGTTTGCAGTTCAGGAAATTGCAGTCAACCGTCCAGTTGAAAAAGCTCGTAGCCAACAAGCAACGACAGTTAGTCTAAGCTCAAACTTAGTTTACAAACTAAATACCTCAGCTCGTCAAATCATTGATGGCAAGGACAATACAGAAGCCATGATGGCAAACGCTGACGGTAGCAATACCACTCCAGTAGATGCTTGGGCACAACTTGACCTCGGTGAAGTCAAGTCAGTCACTAAAGTACGACTTCGCCAAGGAACGGGTGATAAGCTTGCAGCAGGTGTGCTTGAGTATTCTACAGACGGTACTACTTGGCAGGAACTTGATCGCTTGGCAGGTGAACAAACCAAGGAAGTGACTAGAGCAATCAATGCTCGTTATATCCGAGTACGCAATACTAAGGCACTCGACCTCTGGTGGCGTATCCAAGACTTCTCTGTTGAGACACGCTCTGGAAACAGTGAGTTAACGGACACCAACGTTGATGCCTTGAAGGAAACGCCGGTAGTGGATAGCTTGGGACATTATGAACTTCAAATTCCAGCTGGAACTAAACTTCCTGCAAATAGCTATCTAGGTATGAAACTTGACCGTATCCATCAGGTCAAGAGCATCCAGCTCCAAGGCCAAGCCAACCCAGCTCTTAGCCTTGAGTACTCTGCAAATGCTCAAGAATGGATGGCAGCTAGCCAGTTGACAGACAGATCTGTAGTGAGCCACTTGGTACGTTATGTGCGTCTGGTCAATAAAACAGATCAGGAACAAGCTGTGACAGCCACTTCTCTCCTTGTGACAACCAAAGAAGTGCAACCAACCAAACTAGAATCTACAACTATGGGCATTCATCCAACATACGGAAGCAATGATGTTCGTAAACTGAACAACCTAGATCAACTATTTGACGGTGTTTACAACAACTTCGTTGAGTTTTCAGACTACGCCCATAAAGATGGTCACGTAACCTTGAAGCTTGGTAGCGAACGTACCATCAAGAAGATCAGAGCCTACATCCAAGACGGAACTCAAAACTACCTTCGTGATGGTAAGATCCAAGTCAGCCAAGACGGTAAAACTTGGACTGATGTCGTGACAGTAGGAGATGGTGTGGCCAATAGCACACACGATGATTCATTGACAGATGGTTGGACACATGATTCTAAGATGCCAGGAAATCGCTATATCGAGGGTGAATTGACGACACCAGTCAAAGCCAACTATCTCCGTGTCCTCTATACAGCGGATTATGATGCCCGTTTTGTAGGCTTTACAGAATTGGTCATCAACGATGGTGAGTTTGTCAAACCAATCAATGATCCAACAGTAGAAGGAAGCAGTGGAGAAAGCCAAGGCAACCTTTATAATAATCTTGTAGACGGCAAAGTCTTGACCAGCTACAAGTCTGAAAAAGAGAAGGGCGAGTTGGTTTATCACTTATCTGAACCGACCAATGCTAACCACCTTCGTCTCGTTTCCAGTCTTCCTGAAGGAGCTAAGGCACGTATTCTTGCTAGAACACTGAAGGATGGTCAAGACAGCTGGACAGACCTCGGTGCCATTACCTCCAGTCTCCAAACCTTCGCTATCCGAAATGGTGGCTCCCTTCTAGATGTCAAATTAGTCTGGGAAGGTGGCAAGGCAGAATTTTATGAATTGGCAAGCTTCCATCAAGAATTAACAGAAGAACCGCTCCAATCAAGCAAGGGAGAAGAACCAGCACCCGTTCTTGAGGTTCCTGAATTCACAGGTGGTGTCAATGCAGTTGAAGCCCTAGTACATGAACTTCCAGAGTACACAGGCCCAGTAGCGACAGTAGGAGACCAAGCTGCTCCGACAGTAGAGAAACCTGAGTTCAAGGGCGGTGTCAATGCAGTTGAAGCCTTGGTACATGAGCTTCCAGAGTACACAGGCCCAGTAGCGACAGTAGGAGACCAAGCCGCTCCGACAGTAGAGAAACCTGAGTTCAAGGGCGGTGTCAATGCAGTGATGGCTCTAGTGCATGAATTGCCAGAATACACAGGTCCATTATCGACAGTAGGAGACCAAGCCGCTCCGACAGTAGAGAAACCTGAGTTTAAACTTAGCTCACTTGCTTCAGATGAAGGTAAGGCACCGGCACCGGAACTAAGACAAGAAGTGACGAAGCGAGAAACAGCTGAACAAAGCTTGCCAGCAACAGGTGAGAGTCAATCTGACACAGCCCTCTTCCTAGCAGGTGTTAGCCTAGCCCTATCTGCTCTCTTTGTAGCAAAAACAAAGAAAGACTAGTATTTAGTAAAACCTCTTAACAAGATTACGAAATCCGTTTCCTATCTTTCCCAATGAGGTTTATAGTACAGAAAAAGCCTGAGAAGATGTCTTCTCAGGCTTTTGTTAAGCACATAAATGCAATAGTGCTATGAAAAAATCACCCAGAAAAATCCGGGTGATAAATGTTATGGTTGTGCTGGTTGAGGATTCTGATTTTGGTTCTGGTTTTGTTGACCAGGCGTTGTATTTGGTTGCTGGTTATTGGTATTATTGTTTGCACTATTATTCGTGCTTGGAGTAGTTGAGCTTGACTGTGAAGTTGAACTTTCTGATGTCGAGCTCGAACTTTCAGGTGTTGGAGCCTGTTGCGGAGCAGGGGCAGTCCATGCAGAACGAGCACCGTTTTTAAAGACGAACTCACCACTTCGATAGAGGCCTTCTGGCATAGTCCAGTCGCCAGGGTTGTTATCCTCAGACAGATAAGTCATCATTGAACGGTAGACCTTAGCTGCAACATAGAAGCCATCACCAACGATAGGAGTAAGGCGGTTTGAGTAACCTGTCCACACAGCCATTGAATATTTGCGAGTATACCCAACAAACATTTCGTCTGGAGCGACATAACCTGTGTTTTTGATGTAGTTTTCAATTTCATCGTCTGTATAGTTTGATGTACCAGTCTTACCAGCTTGAGGTAGCCAAGGGAGATAAGCACCACGACCAGTTCCGTATGCTAAGACAGTCTTCATCATTTCTGTCATCATATAGGCGGTCGTCTCTTTCATGGCACGAGTACCAGGATCAGCGTATTCTTTTGAGCTACCATCGCTAAAGACGATTTTGTTGATATACATTGGTTTATGGTAGATACCACCGTTAGCAAAAGCAGCGTAAGCAGCAGCCATTTTCTCACTACTTGCTCCGTACTTTTTGTTTGACTCAGTCGTATTACTTGAAATCGCGTTGGCATAGTGCATATCTGGATAGTCAATACCGATTCCATTTAGGAAGGTCTTGGCTCTATCCAAACCGACTTTGTTCAAGGTTTCTACGGCTGTAACGTTACGTGATTGTTGGAGCGCATATTGGATGGTGATGTTTCCAAAATAACTTCTATCCCAGTTGTAAACAGGGGTATCTGTTCCAGGATAGTTGTATGGAACATCATGTACAATCGAAGCAGTTGAGTCGTAGATGTCATACTCCAAGGCAGGAGCATAGTCTGTGATTGGCTTCATGGTAGAACCCCAGTCACGGTTGGTTTCAACAGCTTGGTTGATTCCGAAGGAAACATTGCTTGATTGGTGACGAGAACCTAACTGAGCAATAACTTTCCCGTTTGTCACATCCACAATCGTTGAAGCTACTTGCATTTCATCATCAGGATAGTTGACATACTCGTCGGTATTGTAGATATCCCAGAGATGTTGTTGAACTTTAGGATCAACGTTGGTATAGACGTCCATACCAGTCGTTAAGAGATTGTAGCCTGTTTCTTGTTCGACTTGATCGATTACCTCTTTGAGATAGTTGTCCATGTATGGAGGATAACTATTAGCCGATTTTAGGCTTTGAAGTCCATCTGTAATCGGAGTATTAATCGCTTTTTCATATTGCTCAGCTGAAATGTAACCTTGCCCCTTCATCTCAGAGAGGACGAGATTACGACGTTCTTGAGCAGCTTCTGGATGCGAGTATGGATCATACTGGTTTGGAGCCTGAGGCATACCAGCAAGGAGAGCTAATTGAGGAATACTTAAATCTTTGAGATCCTTGCCATAGTAACTTTGGGCAGCTGTCTGCATTCCGTAGTTACCGTTTGACATGTAAACCTTGTTGATGTAGTAGGTCAAGATCTCTTGTTTAGTCGCTTTTTGTTCTAGCTGAACGGCTAACCAAGCTTCCTGAGCCTTACGAGAAAGGGTTTGATCAGAAGTTGACGTAGAAAAATAAGTTAACTTAATCAACTGCTGCGTCAAGGTTGAAGCTCCTTGCAGACCTCCACCACCACGAAGGTTTCGGAGGGTAGCACCTAGGATACGGATCGTGTCAATTCCTCGGTGATTAAAGAAGCGATGGTCCTCAATCGAAACAATAGCGTTGACCAAATCGGTCGGTATTTCGTTTGCTTGGGCATTGACCCGACGTTCCGAACCAAGATCAGCGATAAGCTCGTCATTGCTATCATAGATCTTACTTGACGTTGTAGCGACTAGTTTACTTTCAGAAAGTTCGGGAGCCTTGCTAACATAGTAGAGGAAGAGACCTCCACCAAGCATTACAGCTGCGATAAATACAGTTAAGAGACTGATACTGACATACTTAGCTATTCGCAGAAAAGTTTGTTTGTTCATCTTGTTTTACCACCTAGTAAATGTTCTTTGATAATATCGAGATAGGGAATCTGAGGAAAGGCACCAGGCTCAATCCTATATCCATTTTCTTGAATATATCCAAGTGGCATTGACTTTTGTCCCATATCTTGATGATAGAAACGAATCAAGTCAAATGCCGGCAATAAGTAGGTTTCTTGCTGAGAAGAAAAGTGAAGGAGTACAAAGCAGATCCCTTGTTGGGCAAGGACTTGTTCCATGTGTTGGATCTGATGGAGATGAAAATTCTTCATCGGGATCGCGTGTTTCTGCCTGGTTTCCTTTGCTTCAAAGTCGATGTAGTATCCATCATAAACCCCTGAATAGTCAGTAGTTGAGGCTTGTCTAAAGTAGGCTTCAACGATCTTGGCACGACTTCGTTGGGGATAGTCGACACGTACGATTTGGATGGGAGTCGGCTTCTTGTGAATAACAGCTAACCCATGCGACAAATAGTAGTCGTTCGTAGCATTGATCATCTTTTCAAAAGACATTCCCCGATTTGCGAAATTTTTAGTTTGTGACAGGGGTGCTTGTCTCTTTTGAGATGAAATTTTATGTGGATAGTTGACCATAATTCTCCTTATTGGTACAATAACATCACTCTATTATATCATAAATTTACAAAGAAAGGGTTAAAAATGACATCAGCCTTGATTTTAGGCTATTCAGCCTTCGACCTTGGTCTCTTTAATGACAAGGATATTCGCGTTGATATTATCAAAACAGCTATTCGGAGAGACTTGGAACGTCTAGCAGAGGATGGGGTGACTTGGCTTGTCTTTACAGGGACTTTGGGCTTTGAGTACTGGGCGCTTCAGGTGGCAAAAGACATGAAAGCAGACTATGGATTTCAACTGGCGACCATTTTTGATTTTGAAACCCATGGCAGTAACTGGAATGAAGCAAATCAAGCGAAATTGAGTGAGTTCAAGCAGGTTGATTTTGTCAAATATGCCTATCCACAATATGAGCACAAGGGACAATTACGCGATTATCAAAAATTTCTGCTGGAAAATACAGATACTTGCTACCTTTTTTACGACGAAGAAAACGAAACCAAGTTACGATATTTTTACCAAATGATGAAAAATCAAGCGGACTATGTTACAAGAAGATTAACATTTGAGGACTTGAATGAAATAGTAGAAAATTTTTCTGAAAAGTAAGCCTTTGACCTTGATTTTTACTTGTCTTTTTTTATATAATAATACTAGTAACCCAGAATGGAGAGAGACATGGCAAGTATTATATTTTCAGCGAAAGATATTTTTGAACAAGAATTTGGACGTGAAGTACGTGGATACAGCAAAGCAGAGGTAGACGAATTCCTAGACGATGTGATTAAGGATTATGAAACCTACGCAGCTTTGGTCAAATCCCTTCGTCAAGAGATTGCTGATTTGAAAGAAGAATTATCTCATAAACCACAGGTAGCGCCAACTCAACCAGACTCTATTGAAGTAACAGCTTCTACTTCAATGACAAACTTTGATATTTTGAAACGCTTAAATCGTCTCGAAAAAGAAGTATTTGGTAAGCAAATCTTAGACAACCAAGATTTATAATTGACTAAGGAATGAGTGCAATTTTTGGATAATCGCGTGAAGAGGTTCTCTTTTCATGAGGAAAGTCCATGCTAGCACAGGCTGTGATGCCTGTAGTGTTTGTGCTAGGCGAATCCATAAGCCTAGGGACGAGAAATCGTTACGGCAGTCGAAATGGCTAAGTCTTCGGATAGGTCAAAATAGGCTTGAAAGTGCCACAGTGACGGAGTCTTTCTGGAAACAGAGAGAGTGGAACGCGGTAAACCCCTCAAGCTAGCAACCCAAATTTTGGTCGGGGCATGGAGTGCACGGAAACGAACGTAGTACTCTGACTGCTAGCAGATTTATGCTGTTAGCGGTAGACAGATGATTATCGAAGGAAGTGGTCCTAGTCACTTCTGGAACAAAACATGGCTTATAGAAAATTGCATATAGGTTGGGGCTGAGAAATCTTTCTCAACCTCATTTTTTAAAGTGAACAAGAGAAAGGTCTTGCAAGACTAGAAATGAAAGAACAATTTAATTTAATCGCAACTGCTGCGGCGGGGCTTGAGGCTGTCGTTGGACGTGAGGTGCGAGACCTTGGTTATGATTGCCAGGTTGAAAATGGGCGTGTCCGCTTCCAAGGAGATGTGAAGGCAATCATTGAGACCAATCTTTGGCTTCGTGCAGCGGATCGCATCAAGATTGTAGTCGGAAGTTTTCCAGCTAAGACTTTTGAAGAGCTTTTTCAAGGCGTTTTTGCTCTAGATTGGGAAAACTATCTCCCGCTAGGAGCACGTTTCCCGATATCAAAGGCAAAATGTGTGAAGTCTAAACTCCACAACGAGCCCAGTGTTCAGGCTATTTCCAAGAAGGCTGTTGTGAAGAAATTACAAAAACACTATGCCCGTCCAGAAGGAGTTCCCTTGATGGAAACTGGTCCCGAGTTTAAGATTGAGGTATCTATCCTGAAAGATGTGGCAACTGTCATGATTGACACGACAGGCTCCAGTCTCTTTAAACGTGGTTATCGTACGGAAAAGGGTGGAGCGCCGATCAAGGAAAATATGGCAGCGGCCATTTTACAACTCTCTAACTGGTATCCAGACAAGCCCTTGATTGATCCGACCTGTGGTTCAGGAACTTTCTGTATCGAGGCGGCTATGATTGCCAGAAAGATGGCACCAGGCCTTCGCCGTTCCTTTGCTTTTGAGGAATGGAACTGGGTCAGCGATCGGCTAATCCAAGAAGTTCGCACAGAGGCGGCTAAGAAAATTGATCGTGAACTTGAGCTGGACATTATGGGCTGTGATATAGATGCTCGCATGGTGGAAATTGCTAAGGCAAATGCTCAAGCAGCAGGCGTCGCAGGTGATATCACCTTTAAGCAAATGCGGGTACAGGACTTACGCACAGACAAGATTAATGGCGTTATCATTTCCAATCCACCATATGGGGAACGCTTATCTGATGATGCAGGAGTTACCAAGCTCTATGCTGAGATGGGACAAGTCTTTGCACCACTGAAAACGTGGAGTAAGTTTATCCTGACGAGTGACGAAGCTTTTGAAAGTAAGTATGGAAGTCCAGCTGATAAAAAGCGAAAACTGTATAACGGGACCTTAAAAGTGGATTTGTATCAATACTTTGGTCAGCGTGTCAAACGCCAAGAGGTAAAATAGAAAGGTGAACTCATGAGTAAGAAAAGACGTGATCGTCATAAAAAAGGACATCAAGAACCACAATTCGATTTTGACGAAGCAAAAGACTTGACTGTTGGTCAAGTCATTCGTAAGAATGAAGAGGTCGAAGCAGGAGTATTGCCTGAGGACAGTATCTTAGACAAATACATCAAACAGCACCGTGAAGAAATCGAAGCCGACAAGTTTGAAACTCGTCAGTTTAAAAAAGAAGAGCTAGCTTCTACTCAAAACCTAGAGGAAATGATCCAAGAAGTTCGTGAATCAAGTGAACCTTCTGATCAGGTAGACAATTCAGACATGGTTGCTGAGGAATCTATTGAAGAGATAGAAAATGATGAGACTACTCAGTTTGTTCCCCCACTTCAAGATGAAGAAAATGCTGAAATAGAGCCTCTCGTTTTAACAGAAACAGAGCCCAAGGAAATAAATGAGGAACAAGAAGAGGAGACCTATACACCTCTATCACGTTCGGCTCAAACAGAACCTGAAACAGGCTCTAAGAAGAAAGGTGTCATCATCATTGCTTCGGTAGTAGCTGCAATCCTTGTGCTTGCTGGAACATATTATGTCTACCGTCAAGTGTCTCGTTCAAACCAAGAAATCCAGTCTTCTCAAGCAGCCTCTTCGGATGATCAAGGGACACAAACAGCTTTGAAAGACTTCAATGATCTCTATGATACTTTCTATACAGATGCTAATAAGACTGCTCTGAAAAATAGCCAGTTTGATAAATTGAGCCAACTGAAAACTTTGCTAGATAAGTTAGAAGGTAGCCGTGATTATACACTAGCTAAGTCAAGATATGATAGCCTAGCAACTCAAATCAAGGCCATTCAAGATGTTAATGCCCTCTTTGAAAGCCCAGCAATCACTGATGGTGTCTTGGATACCAATGCGAAAGCCAAAGCAGACGCTAAATTTACAGAAATCAAGACAGGGAACACAGAACTAGACAAACTCTTGGATAAGGCCATTAGTCTTGGTAAGAGTCAACAAACCAGTGCTTCCAGCTCAAGTTCGAGCTCTAGCACGAGTCAAGCAAGCTCAAGTTCAGCTACAGAAAGCAATGCGAGCAGCACTACACCTTCAACTAGCACTACGGCACCAGCTAGAGACACAAATGGTGGTTTGTCTGGCGATGGGGTTAATCTTCAAAGAAGTGCTAGTCGTGTACCCTACAACCAATCAGCTGTAGACGATAGCAACAACCCTGCTTGGACGTTTGCGGATGGTGTATTGGAACAAGTCCTAGCAACATCACGTGCTCGTGGCTATATCACTGGAAATCAATATATCCTAGAACGTGTCAATATCGTAAATGGAAATGGTTATTACAACCTCTATAAACCAGATGGAACCTATCTCTTCACCCTCAACTGTAAGACGGGTTACTTTGTAGGGAATGGTTCTGGTCATGCGGATGACTTGGACTACTAGGACTCCGTTACAAAATTCTTTCCTTTCATAGGTAAAAATGATAAAATAAAACATATTAAACAAGAGGAGTGTCACATGACAAAAGCTAACTTTGGTGTCGTTGGTATGGCCGTAATGGGTCGTAACCTTGCCCTAAATATCGAATCTCGTGGTTATACAGTTGCCATTTACAACCGTAGTAAAGAAAAAACAGAAGATGTCATTGCTTGCCATCCTGAAAAGAACTTTGTGCCAAGCTACGACGTGGAAAGCTTTGTAAACTCAATCGAAAAACCTCGTCGTATCATGCTCATGGTTCAAGCAGGACCTGGTACAGACGCAACTATCCAAGCTCTTCTTCCCCACCTTGACAAGGGTGATATCTTGATTGACGGAGGAAACACTTTCTACAAAGATACCATCCGTCGTAATGAAGAACTAGCAAACTCTGGCATCAACTTTATCGGTACTGGGGTTTCTGGTGGTGAAAAAGGTGCCCTTGAAGGTCCTTCTATCATGCCTGGTGGACAAAAAGAAGCCTACGAATTGGTTGCGGATGTTCTCGAAGAAATCTCAGCTAAAGCACCAGAAGATGGAAAACCATGTGTGACTTACATCGGTCCTGATGGAGCTGGTCACTATGTGAAAATGGTTCACAACGGTATCGAGTATGGTGACATGCAATTGATCGCAGAAAGCTATGACCTCATGCAACACTTGCTTGGTCTTTCTGCAGAAGAAATGGCTGAAATCTTTACTGAGTGGAACAAGGGTGAATTGGACAGCTACTTGATTGAAATCACAGCTGATATTCTTGGACGCAAAGACGATGAAGGTCAAGAGGGACCAATTGTTGACTATATCCTTGACGCTGCAGGTAACAAGGGAACTGGTAAATGGACTAGCCAATCAGCACTTGACCTTGGTGTACCATTGTCCCTTATCACTGAGTCAGTTTTTGCTCGCTACATCTCTACTTACAAAGAAGAGCGTGTACATGCTAGCAAGGTGCTTCCAAAACCAGCTGCCTTCAAGTTTGAAGGAGACAAGGCTGAGTTGATCGAAAAGATCCGTCAAGCTCTTTACTTCTCAAAAATCATTTCTTACGCACAAGGTTTTGCCCAATTGCGTGTAGCTTCTAAAGAAAACAACTGGAACTTGCCATTTGCGGACATCGCATCTATCTGGCGTGATGGCTGTATCATCCGTTCACGTTTCTTGCAAAAGATCACAGATGCCTACAACCGTGATGCAGACCTTGCCAACCTTCTCTTGGATGAATACTTCTTGGATGTCACTGCCAAGTACCAACAAGCAGTGCGTGATATCGTAGCTCTCGCTGTTCAAGCTGGTGTACCAGTGCCAACCTTCTCAGCAGCTATTACCTACTTTGATAGCTATCGTTCAGCAGACCTTCCTGCTAACTTGATCCAAGCGCAACGTGACTACTTTGGTGCTCACACTTACCAACGTAAAGACAAAGAAGGAACATTCCACTACTCTTGGTATGACGAAAAATAAGTAGGTCTGCCATGGGGAAACGGATTTTATTACTTGAGAAAGAACGAAATCTCGCTCATTTTCTCAGTCTGGAACTCCAAAAAGAGCAATACCGTGTTGATCTGGTCGAGGAGGGGCAAAAAGCCCTCTCCATGGCTCTCCAGACAGATTATGACTTGATTTTACTGAATGCTCGTCTGGGGGATATGACGGCCCAGGATTTTGCAGAGAGGCTGAGTCGGACAAAACCAGCCTCAGTGATCATGGTCTTGGACCATCGCGAAGAATTGCAAGACCAGATTGAGACAATCCAGCGCTTCGCCGTTTCTTACATCTATAAGCCAGTGATTATTGATAATCTAGTAGCTCGTATTTCAGCGATTTTCCGAGGTCGGGACTTCATTGACCAACACTGTAGTCAAATGAAGGTTCCAACGTCTTACCGCAACCTACGTATGGATGTAGAACATCATACCGTTTATCGTGGCGAGGAGATGATTGCTCTGACGCGTCGTGAGTATGACCTTTTGGCCACTCTCATGGGAAGCAAGAAGGTCTTGACTCGTGAGCAGTTGTTGGAAAGCGTTTGGAAGTACGAAAGTGCGACAGAAACCAATATCGTGGATGTTTATATCCGTTATCTACGTAGCAAGCTTGATGTAAAAGGTCAAAAAAGCTACATTAAAACCGTGCGTGGTGTTGGGTACACCATGCAAGAATAGAAAAGCAGTTGCAGTTATGTAACTACTTTTTTTGAGAAGTTTCTATATATTGACATACAATAAAGTCTTTGCTACAATCAGTTATGGAGGAAAATCTAATGAAAACAATAAAAAAATTGATGCAAATTGCATTAGCAGTCTTTTTCTTTGGTTTGTTAGCGACAAGTACCGTATTGGCGGATGATGCTGATTCAGAAGGCTGGCAATTTGTCCAAGAAAATGGTAGAACCTACTATAAGAAGGGTGACATCAAAGAAAAGGCCTGGAGAGTGATTGATGGTAAATACTATTATTTTGATCATGTATCAGGTGAGATGGTTGTTGGATGGCAGTATATTCCCATGCCAGATAAAGGTAGTACCATTGGTCCTTACCCAAATGGTATCAGATTAGAATATATGCCAATGTCAAGATGGTACTACTTTAATCAAGATGGCGTACTACAAGAGTTTGTTGGTAAGCAAGTTTTAGAAGCAAAAACTGATACAAATATCGATAAATATCATGGTGAACAATATGATAGTCCATCAGAGAAACGAGTCTATTATTTTGAAGACCAACGAAGTTATCACACCTTAAAAACTGGTTGGGTATATGACGACGGGCAATGGTATTATTTACAAAAGAATGGCGGATTCGAATCTCGTATCAACAGCTTAAAGGTCGGAGAACTAACGCGTGGCTGGATAAACGATGATTCGACTTGGTACTATCTAGATCCAACAACTGCTGCAATGCAAACTGGTTGGAAACAACTTGGCAATAAGTGGTACTACCTCCGTTCATCAGGAGCTATGGCAACTGGCTGGTATCAGGAAGGCTCAACTTGGTATTATCTAGATGCTCAAAATGGTGATATGAAAACTGGTTGGCAAAACCTTGGTAACAAGTGGTACTATCTCCGTTCATCAGGAGCTATGGCAACTGGTTGGTATCAAGAAGGTTCAACTTGGTACTACCTAAATGCAAGTAATGGCGATATGAAGACAGGCTGGTTCCAGGTCAATGGCAAATGGTACTATGCTTATAGCTCAGGTGCTTTGGCAGTGAATACGACCGTAGATGGCTACTACGTCAACTATAATGGCGAATGGGTTCAATAATGAAAGAGGCGATTGTGAAGGAAACAATCGCTTTTTTTGTGAAAATATAATAAAATAGATAGGAGAAAATACTACTGTATGAAATGAGACGGTCTTTCCGTCTGGTTAAAGGAAAACATGACAAAAAAAGTTGGTGTCGGTCAGGCACATAGTAAGATTATTTTAATAGGAGAGCACGCTGTTGTATACGGCTATCCTGCTATTTCTCTGCCTCTCATAGAGGTGGAAGTGACTTGTAAGGTGGTCCCTGCTGAAAACCCGTGGCGTCTTTATGAGGAGGATACCTTGTCCATGGCGGTGTATGCCTCGCTGGAGTATTTGGATATCAAAGAAGCTTGCATTCGTTGTCAGATTGATTCAGCTATTCCTGAAAAACGGGGAATGGGTTCGTCAGCAGCTATCAGTATAGCAGCCATTCGAGCTGTTTTTGACTACTATCAAGCCGAACTGCCTCATCAGGTTTTGGAAATCTTGGTCAATCGGGCTGAGATGATTGCCCATATGAATCCGAGCGGGTTGGATGCTAAAACCTGTCTCAGTGACCAACCTATTCGCTTTATTAAAAACGTTGGATTTACAGAGCTTAAGATGGACCTATCCGCCTATTTGGTCATTGCAGATACGGGCGTGTATGGTCACACTCGTGAAGCCATCCAAGTGGTTCAAAGCAAGGGCAAGGACGCCCTACCGTTTTTACATGCCTTGGGAGAATTGACCCAGCAAGCAGAAGAGGCAATTAGACAAAAAGATGCTGAAAAACTAGGACAAATATTCAGTCAGGCACATTTACATCTAAAAGAAATTGGTGTCAGTAGCCCTGAGGCGGATTCCCTCGTTGAAACGGCTCTTAGCCATGGTGCTCTAGGTGCCAAGATGAGTGGTGGTGGGCTAGGAGGCTGTATCATAGCCTTGGTAGCCAATCTGGACCAAGCAGAAGAATTAGCAAAACGATTAGAAGAGAAAGGAGCTGTTCAGACATGGATCGAAAGCCTGTAACAGTACGTTCCTACGCAAATATTGCCATTATCAAATACTGGGGAAAGAAAAAAGAAAAAGAGATGGTTCCTGCTACTAGCAGCATCTCTCTGACTTTGGAAAACATGTACACAGAGACGACCTTATCTCCTCTACCGACGGATGCGACTGCTGATGCATTTTATATCAATGGTCAACTACAAAATGAGGCTGAGCATGCCAAAATGAGCAAAATCATTGACCGCTACCGTCCAGAAGGTGAGGGATTTGTCCGTATTGATACCCAAAACAATATGCCAACGGCAGCGGGCCTGTCCTCAAGTTCTAGCGGTTTGTCCGCCTTGGTCAAGGCTTGCAATGCTTATTTTCAGCTTGGTTTGAATCGGAGTCAGTTGGCACAGGAGGCTAAGTTTGCTTCAGGTTCATCCTCTCGCAGTTTTTATGGACCACTCGGTGCTTGGGACAAGGATAGTGGGGAAATCTACCCTGTAGAGACAGACTTGAAACTAGCTATGATTATGTTGGTGCTGGAGGACAAGAAAAAACCAATTTCTAGCCGTGATGGGATGAAACTCTGTGTGGAAACCTCGACGACCTTTGATGACTGGGTGCGCCAGTCTGAGAAGGATTATCAGGAGATGCTGGTTTATCTCAAAGAGAATGACTTTGCCAAGGTTGGGGAATTAACGGAGAAAAATGCCCTAGCCATGCACGCTACGACAAAAACTGCTAGTCCAGCCTTTTCTTATCTAACGGATGCAACTTATGAAGCGATGGACTTTGTCCGTCAACTTCGTGAGCAAGGCGAAGCCTGCTACTTTACCATGGATGCTGGTCCCAATGTCAAGGTCCTCTGTCAAGAGGAAGACTTGGAGCATTTGTCAGAAATCTTCGGTCAACGTTATCGCTTGATTGTGTCAAAAACAAAGGATTTGAGTCAAGATGATTGCTGTTAAAACTTGCGGAAAACTATACTGGGCAGGTGAATATGCTATTTTAGAGCCAGGGCAATTAGCCTTGATAAAGGCCATCCCCATCTATATGAAGGCTGAGATTGCTTTTTCTGACAGCTACCGTATCTACTCAGATCTGTTTGATTTCGCAGTGGACTTGACGCCAAATCCTGACTACAGCTTGATTCAAGAAACGATTGCTTTGGTGGGAGACTTCCTTGCTGTTCGCGGTCAGACTTTGCGACCTTTTTCCTTGGAAATTCGTGGAAAAATGGAACGAGAAGGGAAAAAGTTTGGTCTAGGCTCTAGTGGTAGTGTTGTTGTCTTGGTTGTCAAGGCTCTGCTGGCTCTGTATAATTTTTCGATTGATCAGGATCTCTTGTTCAAGCTGGCTAGCGCGATCTTGCTCAAGCGAGGGGACAATGGTTCTATGGGAGACCTTGCCTGTATCGTTGCAGAGGATTTGGTTCTCTACCAGTCTTTTGATCGAAAGAAGATAGCTGCGTGGTTGGAAGAAGAAAACTTGGCAACAGTTTTGGAGCGTGATTGGGGCTTTTCCATCTCACAAGTGAAACCAACCCTAGAATGTGATTTCCTAGTGGGATGGACCAAGGAAGTGGCCGTATCAAGTCAAATGGTCAAGCAAATCAAGCAAAACATAGACCAGAATTTTTTATGTTCCTCAAAAGCAACGGTATCTGCTTTGGTAGAAGCCTTGGAGCAGGGGCATGCAGAAAACATCATCAAGCAGGTGGAAACAGCCAGTCAGCTTTTAGAAAGCTTGAGCCCAGATATTTACACGCCTTCGCTGAGACAGTTGAAAGAGGCCAGTCAAGATTTGCAGGCTGTTGCCAAGAGTAGTGGCGCTGGTGGTGGTGACTGTGGCATTGCCTTGAGTTTTGATGAGCAATCAACTGAAACCATAAAAAATCGCTGGGCCAATCTGGGGATTGAGCTCTTATACCAAGAAAGGATAGGACATGACGACAAATCGTAAGGACGAGCACATCCGCTATGCCCTTGAGCAGAAAAGTTCCTATAATAGCTTTGATGAGGTGGAGTTAATTCATTCTTCCCTGCCTCTTTATGACCTGGATGAGATTGATTTGTCTACAGAATTTGCAGGTCGAAAGTGGGACTTTCCTTTTTATATCAATGCCATGACGGGTGGAAGCGATAAGGGGAGAGAAATCAATCAAAAGCTGGCTCAGGTGGCAGAAGCCTGTGGGATTTTGTTTGTGACGGGATCTTATAGCGCAGCCCTAAAAAATCCTACAGATAATTCTTTTTCTGTCAAATCTAGCCATCCAAATCTCCTCCTAGGAACCAATATTGGCTTGGACAAGCCTGTTGAGTTGGGACTTCAGACTGTAGAAGCGATGAATCCTCTTCTCCTCCAAGTGCATGTTAATGTCATGCAGGAATTACTCATGCCTGAGGGAGAAAGGAAGTTCAGAAGTTGGTATTCGCATCTGGCAGACTACAGCAAGCAAATCCCTGTTCCCATTGTCTTAAAAGAAGTAGGCTTTGGAATGGATGTAAAGACCATCGAGAGAGCCTATGAACTGGGTGTTCGAACGGTTGACCTGTCAGGTCGTGGTGGCACCAGCTTTGCCTATATTGAAAACCGTCGCAGTGGCCAGCGTGATTACCTCAATCAATGGGGCCAGTCCACCATGCAAGCCCTCCTCAATGCCCAAGACTGGAAAGACAAGGTCGAACTCTTAGTCAGTGGAGGTGTTCGGAACCCGCTTGATATGATTAAGTGCCTGGTCTTTGGAGCCAAGGCTGTGGGACTGTCACGTACCGTTCTAGAGTTGATTGAAACCTACTCCGTCGAGGAAGTTATTAGCATCATCCAAGGCTGGAAAGACGATCTGCGTTTGATCATGTGTGCCCTTAATTGTGCCACCATAGCGGATCTGCAAGACGTAGACTATATTCTTTACGGTAAACTAAAAGAAGCAAAAGATCAGATGTAGTGAGGTCGGGACAAGAATCCCGCCCTTTTTTGTAGCCTTTTGTCAACTGTGGTGAGCTGAAAGAACCAAGCTTGTAGGAGCGATTTCTGTCCAATCTCCTTTTTCCATCCTCAGACCGAGGTGACTTTTTTGAATTGTGATAAAATAGAAGGGAGAGGATGCAGCTATGAAAAAATTTCAAATCTTTTTGTTTATAGAAGCTTGTCTGTTGACGGGAGCTCTGATTTTGATGGTATCAGAGCATTTTTCGCGTTTTCTGCTGATTCTATTCCTCTTTTTGCTCTTGCTGCGCTATTATACAGGTAAGGAGGGCAACAACGTCTTCCTCCTTGTGGCGACCATACTCTTCTTTTTCATCGTCATGCTCAATCCCTTTGTGATTCTAGCCATCTTTGTAGCGGTGATCTACAGTCTCTTTCTTCTCTATCCAATGATGAATCAAGAAAGAGAGGAGACGGATTTGGTCTTTGAAGAGGTGGTGACGGTTAAAAATGAACGGAATCCTTGGTTTGGTAATCTTCATCATTTTTCTAGTCACCAGACCTGCCAGTTCGACGATATCAACCTCTTTCGCCTCATGGGCAAGGACACCATTCATTTAGAAAGAGTCATCCTAACCAATCATGACAATGTCATCATTCTCCGTAAGATGGTTGGAACGACTAGGATTATCGTACCTGTAGATGTTGAAATCAGTCTCAGTGTCAACTGTCTCTATGGAGATTTAACTTTCCTCCATCAACCCAAACGAGCCCTTCGCAATGAACACTATCATCAGGAAACCAGAGACTATCTCAAGAGTAACAAGAGCGTTAAGATTTTCCTAACTACTATGGTTGGCGATGTGGAGGTGGTCAGAGGATGAAAAAGCAATCTTATCTGTTAATCGGGCTGACTTCTCTCCTCTTTATCCTCTTTTTGACCAATAGTCTGCTGGATATTTTAAATCTTGATTGGTCCTATTTGCTACAAGATATCGAAAAAATAGAAAAGATAGTCTTTTTGGTACTTGTATTTAGCCTTTCCATGACCTTCTTTTTTGTCCTCTTTTGGCGCGTGATAGAAGAAATTTCACGCAGAAAAATGCAGATTAATCTCAAGCGACTGCTAGCAGGAAAAGAGGTGGTTGCCTTTGCAGATCCAGACTTGAATGCCAGTTTCAAGTCCTTGTCTGGCAAGCTCAACCTCTTGACAGAAGCTGTTCAAAAGGCTGAAAATCAAAGTCTGGTCAAGGAAGAAGCAATCATCGAGAAGGAAAGGAAGCGGATAGCACGTGACTTGCACGATACGGTTAGTCAGGAGTTGTTTGCGGCCCATATGATTTTATCAGGTGTCAGCCAGCAGGCTTTGAAGCTTGATAGAGAAAAGATGCAGACCCAGTTGCAAAGTGTCGCAGCCATCCTCGAAACAGCCCAGAAAGATCTACGGGTCTTGCTCTTGCATTTGCGACCAGTTGAGTTGGAAGAAAAGAGTCTGGTTGAGGGGATTCAAATCCTCTTAAAAGAGCTTGAGGACAAGAGTGATCTCAAGGTTAGTCTCAAGCAAAATGTGTCTAAATTGCCCAAGAAGATTGAAGAGCATATCTTCCGCATACTTCAGGAGTTGATCAGCAATACCCTTCGCCATGCCCAGGCATCTTGCCTAGATGTCTACCTCTATCAGACGGATGTTGAATTGCAGCTGAAGGTAGTGGACAATGGGATTGGTTTCCAGTTAGGGAGCTTAGATGACTTGAGTTATGGACTGCGAAATATTAAGGAGCGGGTTGAGGATATGGCAGGGACTGTTCAACTCTTGACAGCACCTAAGCAAGGACTGGCGGTCGATATCCGTATTCCCCTGCTAGACAAGGAATCATAAAGGAGTAAAGATGAAAATTTTACTGGTAGATGACCATGAAATGGTCCGATTGGGCTTGAAAAGCTACTTTGACCTCCAAGACGATGTAGAAGTTGTGGGCGAGGCGGCCAATGGTGTTCAAGGGATTTCCTTGGCCTTGGAATTGCGCCCAGATGTCATTGTCATGGATATTGTCATGCCTGAGATGAATGGGATTGATGCAACCTTGGCCATCCTCAAAGAATGGCCTGAAGCCAAGATTTTGATAGTGACCTCTTATCTAGACAATGAAAAAATCATGCCAGTCTTAAATGCTGGGGCTAGGGGCTATATGCTCAAGACCTCAAGTGCAGACGAATTACTGAACGCTGTTCGTAAGGTTGCTGCTGGCGAGCTGGCTATTGAACAAGAGGTCAGCAAGAAGGTCGAATACCACCGCAATCATATGGAACTTCATGAGGAATTGACTGCTCGTGAACGTGACGTGCTTCAACTCATCGCCAAGGGCTACGAAAATCAGCGGATCGCAGATGAACTCTTCATCTCTCTCAAGACGGTCAAGACCCATGTGTCCAATATCCTTGCCAAGCTTGAGGTCAGCGATCGCACTCAGGCGGCGGTCTATGCCTTTCAGCACCACTTGGTTGGGCATGAGGACTTTTAGATGAGTCTTGCAGATTTACTTGTGGAGCTAGAAGCGGCAAAATATCCGCATAAAGCAGGCCCCATGGAAGCCTATATGCGCCATCAATTTTCCTTTCTAGGCGTTGCAGCTCCTGAAAGAAATGCACTCTATAAAAAGTATTTTCCAAGTGCGAAAAAAACAAAGGTCATCAATTGGGATTTTGTAGACACTTGCTGGGAAAAGGATGCTAGAGAATACCAGTATGTGGGTGCAAACTATTTGAAAGCTATGCAGTCTTATCTAACGAAGGACGATTTGCCTAAACTTGAGCTCCTGGTCGTGACCAAGTCTTGGTGGGATACGGTGGACATCCTAGATCGAGTTGTGGGAAGTTTAGTATACGGCAAGCCAGAACTTGAAGAAAGAATTCTCCAATGGAGCCTATCAGACAATATCTGGCTGAGACGAGTCGCTATTGACAACCAGTTGTTAAGGAAAGAAAAAACAAATGTCCAACTGATGGAAAAGATCCTGCTCAACAATCTGGACCAGACAGAATTTTTCATCACCAAAGCCATCGGCTGGGCTCTAAGAGACTACTCTAAAATCAGTCCCGAATGGGTTGCACGTTTTATTGAAAAAAATAGGAAACGAATGGCTGAACTTAGTATCAAGGAAGCGAGTAAGTACCTCTAGCACTATTGAAAAGCGCATTCATTACTTGAAAAAAGTCGCTATTATATGGTATAATGGACTGTATTAAAAATTTTAAGGAGAAATGACAGAATGTCTGTATCATTTGAAAACAAAGAAACAAACCGTGGTGTCTTGACTTTCACTATCTCTCAAGACCAAATCAAACCAGAATTGGACCGTGTATTTAACTCAGTAAAGAAAACTCTTAACGTTCCTGGTTTCCGTAAAGGTCACCTTCCACGCCCTATCTTCGACCAAAAATTTGGTGAAGAAGCTCTTTATCAAGATGCAATGAACGCACTTTTGCCAAACGCTTATGAAGCTGCAGTAAAAGAAGCTGGTCTTGAAGTGGTTGCGCAACCAAAAATTGACGTAACTTCAATGGAAAAAGGTCAAGACTGGGTTATCACAGCTGAAGTCGTGACAAAACCTGAAGTAAAATTGGGTGACTACAAAAACCTTGAAGTATCAGTTGATGTAGAAAAAGAAGTAACTGACGCTGACGTTGAAGAACGTATCGAACGCGAACGCAACAACTTGGCTGAATTGGTTATCAAAGAAGGCGCTGCTGAAAATGGCGACACTGTTGTGATTGACTTCGTTGGTTCTATCGACGGTGTTGAATTTGACGGTGGAAAAGGTGAAAACTTCTCACTTGGACTTGGATCAGGTCAATTCATCCCTGGTTTCGAAGACCAATTGGTTGGACACTCAGCTGGCGAAACTGTTGATGTTGTTGTAACATTCCCAGAAGACTACCAAGCAGAAGACCTTGCAGGTAAAGAAGCTAAATTCGTAACAACTATCCACGAAGTAAAAGCTAAAGAAGTTCCAGCTCTTGATGATGAACTTGCAAAAGATATCGACGAAGAAGTGGAAACTCTTGACGAATTGAAAGAAAAATACCGCAAAGAATTGACTGCTGCGAAAGAAGAAGCTTACAAAGATGCCGTTGAAGGTGCAGCAATCGATAAAGCTGTAGAAAACGCTGAAATCGTAGAACTTCCAGAAGAAATGATCCATGAAGAAGTTCACCGTTCAGTAAATGAATTCCTTGGAAACTTGCAACGCCAAGGTATCAACCCTGACATGTACTTCCAAATCACAGGAACTACTCAAGAAGACCTTCACAAACAATACGAAGCAGAAGCTGAGTCACGTACGAAGACTAACCTTGTTATCGAAGCAGTTGCCAAGGCTGAAGGATTTGACGCTTCAGAAGAAGAAATCCAAAAAGAAATCGAGCAATTGGCGGCAGACTACAACATGGAAGTTGCACAAGTACAAAACTTGCTTTCAGCTGACATGTTGAAACACGATATCACTATCAAAAAAGCTGTTGAATTGATCACAAGCACTGCAACAGTTAAATAATCTTAAAAGAGAAAAAGCCCACCTGACTAGGTGGGTTTTCTGTTGCACTATTTTCCAAAAATCTCTTTGAGGTCTGCATCTGTAATCCCGATCATGGCTGGGATGCTAGACCAGTTTTCCTCGGTGAGGATGTAGGATTGTTCAGAGTC
Source organism: Streptococcus oralis (assembly GCF_006175905.1). Lineage (GTDB taxonomy): Bacteria > Bacillota > Bacilli > Lactobacillales > Streptococcaceae > Streptococcus > Streptococcus oralis_BG. Next base: position 339,713 of record NZ_SSNB01000001.1, on the reverse strand, counting down.
ACTTGCTGTGGCAGTTTCAGAGAAGGCTTGTTTACTTTCTTCAATATTAGTTTCAATTAAATCACTGAAACGCTCAATCAGATAGGTCTTGCGAGCAGTCCCGATATGCTTAACTGCATAGTCAAAGGCCTGTAACTCGCCAAGAAGGATGAGCTTGCTCTTGGCCCGTGTGATAGTTGTGTAGATGAGATTGCGTTCCAGCATGCGCTTGCTAGCACTGGTGATGGGCAGGATGACAACGGGAAACTCACTTCCCTGAGACTTATGGATACTCATGGCATAGGCTAGTCGAATCTTGTACCATTCGTTACGTGGGTAGATGACCTCATTGCCATCAAAATCAATGACAATCTCGTCTTGTTTGGACTCGGTGTATTTTCCAGGAATCAGGTCTGTGATGTAGCCTAGGTCTCCGTTAAAGACATTAACTTCGGCATCGTTGACTAGGTGAATGACCTTGTCCCCTGTTCGATAGTGACACTGAGTTGCTTCAAAGTTCACTTGCCCCTTTTGCTGAGGATTGAGCAGGTCTTGCATGAGTTGGTTGATGGCGTCAATACCAGCAGTTCCTCGATACATAGGCGCTAGCACCTGAATATCACGAGCTGGAATACCGCTTCGGAGAGCGGCACCGAGAATTTTCTCAATGGTTGCAGGGATATGGCCACTAGCGATTTCAAAGTAGGAACGGTCTGCCTTTTTCTGGGTGAAATCTGCTGGCAAGATTCCCTTTCGAATTTGACTAGCCAAGGTAACGATAGTTGATTCCTCGCTCTGACGGTAAATCCGTTCCAAGCGAGTTTGGGGAATCAGTGGAATCTGGAGCAGGTCAGCCAAGACCTGACCAGGACTGACAGAAGGTAGCTGGTCGCTATCACCTACGATGAGGATTTTACTGTTGGAAGAGATGTTGGAGAAAAGTTGATTGGCTAGCCAAGTATCCACCATGGAAAACTCATCTATAATGATAAAGTCGGCATCCAGATAATCTTCCAGATGACTGGTATCATCGTCTCCTGTCATCCCCAAATGACGGTGTATGGTCGCGCTAGGCAAACCTGTTAATTCATTCATGCGCCGAGCCGCTCGACCAGTTGGAGCAGCAAGAAGAATAGGTAAGTTGCTCTTTTTCTTGAGATCGAGTCCTTCAAGCAGGGCATAGACAGCGATAATCCCATTGATAACAGTCGTCTTACCAGTACCAGGTCCGCCTGTCAGGATAAAGACCTTGTTCTGGATAGCGTCACAAATAGCCTGTTTTTGAATGGTATCGTACTGAATCCCCAGTTCTTGCTCGACAGTAGAGATATGCTTGTGAATGGTTTCCAAATCCTGGTTTTTCTGCTTTTCTTTTTCAAGGATACGAACCAAGTGACTGCGGATGCCTTCTTCAGCGAAAAAGAGGCTATTATCAAAGATTTTAGTGTCAATCTGCTGAACCTTATCTTCTTCAATCAGATGGGATAATTCCTGAGCGACTTGGCTGGGATCCAGTTCCACGGGACGGGAAGACTCGAGGAGAGTCAGGGTCTGTTCCAGCAAATCACGGGCTTCCATATAGGTATCACCCGTATCCATACAACCTTGAAAGAGACTGTGGACAAGACCAGCACGGAAGCGTTCAGGAGCTTGACTTTCGATACCTAGTTCGGCGGCTAATTGGTCAGCAATGGTAAAGCCCAAACCCTTGATATCCTCAACCAATTGGTAGGGATAATTTTCGACAATATCCAGCGTTTCTTCCTTGTAAAAGTCTTGAATCTGAAAGGCTAGTTTATTGGGAATGCCGTAGTTGGCCAGTTTTGCCAAAACCATCTCTGTCCCATAGTTGAGACGGAGGGTGGAGACAAAAGCCTCACGGTTTTTGGCAGAGAGTCCAGCGATGCTTTCCAGCTTTTCAGGATGCTCCAGAATTTCGTCAATGGTATTGTCACCATAGCTATCAACGATTTTTTGGGCCGTTTTGAGACCAATTCCCTTAAAATGACTGCTGGAGAAATACTTGACCAAGCCCTTGCTAGTGGGTTTTGCTCTCTCATAACGACTGATTTGTAGCTGTTCACCATACTTGGAATGCTGAACGATTTGCCCCCAAAAAGTGTAGTCTTCGCCCTCAATCACATCAGCCATGGTTCCTGTAACGATGATTTCAAAATCGTCAAAGTCCTCCGCATTGGTATCTTCGATATCTAAGAGGAGGATGCGATAGAAATTACTGACATTTTCAAAAATAATGCGTTCAATGGTGCCTGAAAAATAAACTTCCATAGGTTTCCTTTACATGAGTTCGTGAGAGTTGGACCCTTAGCTTCTTTCAACAAGCTAGGAGACTAAAAGGTCTTCTTCTCGCAATAGAAAAAGAGGCTGAGACTTAGCATTCTCGGCCTCTTCCTTATCTTAAAAAGTTCCGATACGGTTAAGTGGCCAGAAACGGAATTTTGCTTCGCCTTTGATATCGCTGGCCTTGAAGGTACCAACGTGGCGGCTGTCGCTAGAGACTAGACGATCGTCACCAAGGAGAAGGTATTCGCCTTGAGGGACAGTAAAGCTGAAGCTGGTGTTGGAATTGACATCGACTGTAAAGGCCTGTGCCTTTTGAGCAAGTTCTCTAAAGTAAACTCCCTTATTGTCTTCAAATCCTTTTCCAGTATAGGTGTTTTGCAACTTTTCTGTTTTGAACAAGTTGAGGTATTCAGCTAGGTAGGGTTCATCCGTTTCCTCACCGTTGATAAAGAGTTTGTCATTTTCATAGCGGATGGTATCTCCTGGCATTCCAATAACGCGCTTGACGATATCTTTATTTCCGTCTTCCTCATGCGCAACCACGATATCGAAGCGGTCAATTGGGAGGTGTTTAACAACGAAGAGAATTTCTCCGTCAGCTAGGGTAGGGTCCATCGAGTGTCCTTCCACACGGACATTGCTCCAAAGGAAAATGCGGCTAAGGCCTACCAGTGCGATAATCAGGAAGATAACTCCCCATTCTTTTATAAATGATTTTAAATAGTTCATGGTTTACCTCTATAGAAGTTTTTTTGCTCTTTCAGTGTTTTTAAAATGCAGTTTGGCACAGAAATGAAGTCCCTTCATACCATAGGCTTGCAGGATTTTGCTTGCAACCTTATCAGATGCAGTTCCAGCGCCACTTGGCAGTTGATAGCCCAGTTCTCGTCCTAGATTTTCCAAGTTTTCGAGGAAGAGATCCCGCGCGATGATGGAGCTAACTGCAACAGCCAGATATTTGCCCTCGGCTTTTTCTTCCAAAGTGATCTTGTTTGGAAAACGGTTGGCTTCTTGCGCCAAGTACTTGTCATAGTTTTTAGGACTTGTAAAAGCGTCAATCACGATTTTTTCTGGCTGGACTCCTTTTTTTAGAAGGAGAAAGATAGCCTGATTGTGAAGAGCAACCTTTACAGAAACAGCATTGTAACGCTCACCGATAACTTCATTATACTTGCTAGGTGAAAGGAGGAGCGCTTGGTGCTGGATTTTTTCCTTGAGGATAGGGGCAATCTGACGAATCTTTTTGTCTGTCAGAGTCTTGGAATCCCCCACACCGAGTTTTCGTAAGAAGTTATGCTGGTCAGGTGTCACGAAGGAAGCCACGACAGCCAGTCCGCCAAAGTAGGAACCATTTCCCACCTCATCGGTACCGATCATAGGAAAATCTTGTCCACTGTTTTCTTGTCGAACCTGATAGCCAAAGAAATTGGCGTAGTGCTCAGCAGCTTCGCCTTGCAGGAGGACTTTTCCAGAAGTATAGATGGAAACCGTTGCCTGAGGCAGTCGCAAAAAATAGCGGATATAGGGATTTTTACTAGGACTGAGAGCCTTCTGATACTGACTTAAAAAGCTCTGAATTTCCTGTTCACTTGGTGTGAGTGTGATACTTGCCATAGTCTCTATTGTACCACAAAAGCAGGAGAATTGGTAAAAACTGACAAAGTTAGCGAAATTTGGTATAATATCGTGAGGTGAATTTTATGGCAAATCTAAATCGATATAAGTTTACATTCGGAAAAAAGACATTAACCTTGACAACCGAGCATGACAACCTCTTTATGGAGGAAATTGCCAAGGTTGCGACTGAAAAATACCAAGCAATTAAAGAACAAATGCCTGGGGCGGATGATGAAACCATTGCGCTTCTTTTGGCGGTTAATTGTCTGTCTACACAACTCAACCGTGAGATTGAATTTGATGACAAGGAGCAAGAGTTGTTAGAACTCCGCCACAAGTTGATTGCTGTTAAACAAGAACAGAGCAAGATTGAGGACTCCCTATGATTTCAATCCTACTCTTATTGGTTCTGGCTTGGGGCTTTTATATCGGCTACCGTAGAGGTTTGGTCCTGCAAGTTTATTATTTCCTCGTGGCAGTGATTTCAGTCTTTGTTGCGGGACAGTTTTATAAATCACTGGGCGACCACTTCCACTTGCTTGTCCCTTATGCCAATCCTCAGGAAGGACAGGGAACCTTTTTCTTCCCTTCAGACCAGCTGTTTCATCTAGACAAGGTCTTTTATGCGGGTCTAGCCTATCTTCTAGTTTTTGGGATTTGCTACACTATCGGACGTTTTATCGGTTTGTTCCTGCACTTGATTCCAACTAAAAAGCTTGATGTCAAATGGTTGCGTATCGGATCAGGCCTTTTGTCTCTATTGGTAACCTTATTTGTCTTGCAAATGGCTCTGACCATCCTTGCAACAGTACCTCTGGCAGTCATTCAAAATTCACTCGAAAAAAGTATAGTAGCCAAACACATCATCCAAAGTGTCCCTTTTACGACAAACCTTATCAAACAACTTTGGGTGACAAATTTAATCGGATAAAAAGGGCGGGATTTTTCCTAGCCCTTTGTTTACAGATTGGGGGACTAGGTCAAAACCTCTAGTTGCTATAATCTTATAAACAAGCATACAAGGAAAGAATATGAATACAAAAATACTAGAAACCTTAGAATTTAATAAAATCAAAGCCTTGTTTGAACCGCATCTCTTGACAGAACAAGGACTAGAGGAGCTAAAAGGCTTGGCTCCAACTGCCAAGGTGGACAAGATCAAGCAAGCCTTTACAGAGATGGAGGAAATGCAAGCCCTTTTTGTGGAGCAACCCCACTTTACCATCCTAGCGACACGTGAGATTTCAGCTGTCTGTAAGCGTCTGGAGATGGGAGCGGACCTCAATATTGAGGAGTTCCTGCTCCTCAAACGAGTCTTGCTGGCTAGCAGAGAGTTGCAAGGCTTTTATACCAATCTCGAAAACGTACGCTTGGAGCAGTTGGCGAGATGGTTTGAAAAACTACATGATTTTCCACACTTGCAAGGGAGTCTTCAAGCCCTAAATGATGCAGGATTTATCGAAAATTTCGCCAGTGAAGAGCTAGCACGCATCCGTCGGAAAATCCATGATAGCGAGAGTCAAGTTCGAGATGTCTTGCAAGACTTGCTCAAGCAAAAAGCGCAGATGTTGACGGAAGGCATAATTGCTAGCAGAAATGGCCGTCAAGTCTTACCAGTCAAGAACACCTATCGCAATAAGATTGCAGGTGTTGTCCATGACATCTCTGCTAGTGGTAATACGGTCTATATCGAGCCACGGGAGGTGGTCAAGCTGAGCGAAGAAATCGCTAGTCTGCGAGCTGATGAACGCTATGAGATGATTCGCATCCTGCAGGAGCTCTCAGAACGGGTCCGCCCTCATGCTGCAGAGATTGCTAATGACGCTTGGATCATCGGCCATTTAGACTTGATTCGTGCCAAGGTGCGTTTCATTCAAGAAAGACAAGCAGTCGTTCCTCAACTTTCAGAGAATCAAGAGATTCAACTCCTTCATGTTCGCCATCCTTTGGTCAAAAATGCTGTTGCAAATGATGTACACTTTGGTAAGGAATTAACGGCCATTGTCATTACAGGTCCCAATACTGGTGGGAAGACCATCATGCTCAAAACCCTGGGCTTGACTCAACTCATGGCCCAGTCAGGCTTGCCCATCTTAGCTGATAAGGGAAGTCGTGTCGGTGTTTTCGAGGAAATCTTCGCGGATATTGGGGATGAGCAGTCTATTGAGCAGAGTTTGTCTACCTTCTCCAGCCACATGACCAATATCGTAGATATTCTTGGCAAGGTCAATCAGAACTCGCTCTTATTGCTAGATGAGCTCGGGGCTGGGACCGATCCGCAGGAAGGAGCAGCACTTGCTATGGCTATTCTGGAGGATCTTCGTCTGCGTCAGGTTAAGACTATGGCTACGACCCACTATCCAGAACTCAAGGCTTATGGTATCGAGACTGCCTTTGTGCAAAATGCCAGCATGGAGTTTGACACAGCCAGCCTGCGTCCGACCTATCGCTTTATGCAGGGAGTTCCTGGTCGAAGCAATGCCTTTGAAATTGCCAAACGCCTGGGCTTGTCAGATGTCATCGTAGGAGATGCCAGCCAGCAGGTTAATCAAGATAATGATGTCAACCGTATCATTGAACAATTGGAAGAGCAAACGCTTGAAAGTCGCAAACGCTTGGACAATATCCGTGAGGTGGAGCAAGAAAACCTCAAGATGAACCGAGCACTCAAAAAACTTTACAACGAACTCAATCGCGAGAAGGAAACTGAGCTCAACAAGGCGCGTGAACAAGCTGCTGAAATTGTGGAACTCGCTCTAAATGAGAGTGACCAGATTCTCAAGAATCTTCACAGTAAGTCTCAACTCAAACCCCACGAAATCATTGAAGCCAAGGCTGAGCTGAAAAAACTGGCTCCTGAAAAAGTCGACTTGTCTAAAAACAAGGTCCTTCAAAAGGCCAAGAAAAAACGAGCTCCGAAGGTGGGGGATGATATTGTGGTCCTCAGTTATGGACAACGTGGAACATTGACGAATCAGCTCAAGGATGGCCGTTGGGAAGCCCAAGTTGGTTTGATCAAGATGACCTTGGAAGAGAAAGAATTTGACCTTGTTCAGGCTCAGCAAGAAGCCCCAGTCAAGAAAAAACAAGTCAATGTCGTCAAACGTGCTTCTGGTCGTGGTCCGCAAGCGAGACTGGATCTCCGAGGCAAACGGTACGAAGAGGCCATGAATGAGCTGGACGCCTTTATTGACCAAGCCCTGCTCAATAACATGGCGCAAGTCGACATCATCCATGGTATCGGAACAGGTGTCATTCGTGAGGGCGTCACTAAATACCTACAAAGAAACAAGCATGTCAAGAGTTTCGGCTATGCTCCACAAAATGCTGGAGGCAGTGGAGCTACCATTGTGACCTTTAAAGGATAGAGAGAAGAAGGATTCGCTCTTTCTGAAAAAAGAAATGAAAAGTCAAAAATTTTCATAGAAAATATTGACAAAGGCTAACTTTTCTTGTAGAATAATAAAAAATAAAATACCAACACCGAATGAAGTTTAATAGAAGTGGAGAAAGGTTTGTTTTCCATGACTGTAAATGGACGGAACTCTGGAGAGACCGTAAAGGCACCGAAGGGGCAAGGCAGGCAACTGCTCAAACTCTCAGGTAAAAGGACAGAGCTAGGATAGACCACTTTTTGGCATTTACCTAAGCATTCCAGAGTACATGTATCTTGCATGTGCTCTTTCTTTTGGGGTTGAAAGATAGGAGTAGGATATGTTAGAATTACTTAAAGCGCTTGATGCTTTTGCTTGGGGGCCTCCCCTCTTGATCTTATTGGTCGGAACGGGTATCTATTTGACCATCCGACTGGGCCTTTTGCAGGTTACTCGTCTCCCTAAGGCCTTTCAGTTGATCTTTACCAAGGATAAGGGGCACGGCGATGTGTCGAGCTTTGCTGCTCTCTGTACGGCTCTAGCAGCCACAGTTGGTACGGGAAATATCATCGGGGTAGCGACAGCCATTAAGGTTGGAGGACCAGGGGCCCTCTTTTGGATGTGGATGGCGGCCTTCTTTGGGATGGCGACCAAATATGCCGAAGGATTGCTGGCCATCAAATACCGTACTAAGGATGCAAATGGAGCTGTAGCTGGAGGACCCATGCATTACATCCTTTTGGGGATGGGAGAAAAGTGGCGTCCACTTGCTATCTTCTTTGCCCTAGCGGGTGTATTGGTAGCCCTTCTAGGGATTGGTACCTTTACCCAAGTCAATTCAATTACAGAATCTATCCAAAATACAGCTCAAATTAATCCAGCTATCACAGCTCTCGTTTTATCTGTTTTTGTAGGGATTGCCGTCTTTGGTGGCCTCAAATCCATATCAAAAGTTTCGACAGCAGTGGTTCCTTTTATGGCTATTGTCTATATTTTAGGAACTCTTACAGTTATTCTCTTTAATATCGAGAAAATCCCAGCCACACTTGTACTGATCTTTACTTCAGCCTTTAGTCCAGCGGCTGCGGTAGGTGGTTTTGCAGGTGCCAGTATTCGGATGGCTATCCAGAATGGTGTGGCGCGTGGTGTGTTTTCAAATGAGTCTGGTCTGGGTTCTGCTCCCATTGCAGCGGCTGCAGCTAAGACAAATGAGCCTGTCGAGCAAGGCTTGATTTCCATGACAGGAACCTTTATTGATACTTTGATTATCTGTACTCTGACTGGTTTAACAATCTTGGTAACTGGGGTTTGGAGTGGTGATTTGAATGGAGTTGCCTTGACCCAGTCAGCCTTTTCAACAGTTTTTTCACACTTTGGACCTGCCCTCTTGACCATCTTCCTTGTACTCTTTGCCTTTACGACGATTCTCGGATGGAACTATTACGGAGAGCGCTGTTTTGAGTTTCTCTTTGGTGTTCGTTTTATCTGGCTTTACCGTGTAGTCTTTGTAGTCATGGTCTTGTTGGGAGGATTTATCGAGTTGGATATGGTCTGGATTATTGCAGATATCGTCAATGCCTTGATGGCTTTACCAAACTTGATTGCCCTCTTAGTCTTGTCGCCAGTCGTTATTGCTGAGACTAAAAAGTATTTTAAACACTAACCCAATCACACTTTTAGTGTGATTTTTTCATTTCATAGACATTTCCTATCAAGGCGATTGAAAATATATATTATCCAAGGGGAAAATTCTATGATAGACTAAATGACAATAAAATGAAAAGAGGTTTCTTATGACAACATTTACCATCCACACAGTAGAATCAGCACCAGCAGAAGTAAAAGAAGTTCTTGAAACAGTACAAAAAGATAACAATGGCTATATTCCCAACCTAATCGGTCTCTTGGCCAATGCTCCAACCGCGCTTGAAGCCTACCGAACTGTCGGAGCCATCAACCGTCGCAATAGCTTAACACCAGTGGAACGCGAAGTAGTGCAAATCACAGCTGCCGTAACCAATGGTTGTGCTTTCTGCGTGGCTGGTCATACTGCCTTTTCAATCAAACAAATCCAGATGAATGATGATCTTCTCCAAGCCCTTCGCAACCGCACTCCGATTGAAACAGATCCTAAATTGGACACCCTAGCTAAGTTTACCTTGGCGGTCATCAATACCAAAGGGCGTGTAGGAGATGAAGCCTTGACTGAATTTTTGGAAGCTGGCTACACGCAACAAAATGCCTTGGACGTGGTTCTCGGTGTTAGTCTTGCCAGCCTTTGCAACTATGCAAACAACCTAGCCAATACGCCTATTAACCCAGAATTGCAGCCTTATGCTTAATTCATATCTGAGAAAAAATGAAGTCTGAAATAATCGGGCTTCATTTTTTAGGCTCTCATTTAAGCGCTTTTATGCTATACTAATAATAACATGATTATTGGAGGCTCGGATGAAAAAGCTCCCCTTAGTATTCTCTGGCTGTTTATTGGGTTTAGCAGGTGCAGGAAATTTGATTGCAGATACTTGGCCAGTTCTGTCGCATTTATTGAGTCTGATTGGTCTAGTGTTGTGGATTTTCTTTCTGATTCTTCATCTTTTTAATTGGGAAGAAACCAAGCAAGAATTGACCAAGCCCCCTCTTTTATCAGGGATGGCCACTTTTCCTATGGCTGGGATGATTTTAGCGACCTATGTCTTTCGCGTATTCCCTGCTCTTCCTTTGCTAGCACAAGGGATCTGGTGGTTTTCATTTCTCTTGGATTTGACTTTGATTGCTACTTTTACCATCAAATTTGCCTATCCAGGTAGGAGGGTCAATGCGACTCCAAGCTGGACGGTACTCTATGTGGGGATAGCAGTAGCAGCCTTGACCTATCCTCTTGTCGGAATCATTGAAATTGCCTATGCTACCTTGAGTTTTGGTTTTGTCTTGACCTTCTACCTCTATCCCCTTATTTATAGCGATTTAAAGAAAGATCCACTTCCACTAGCCTTGCTTGGACAGGAAGGAATCTACTGTGCTCCCTTTTCTCTACTCTTGGCTTCCCTAGTTCGAGTTGGAGGAGCAGGCCTACCGATTTGGCTCTTGATCGTCATGATTTTGGCATCTCAATCCTTCTTTTTCTTTGTTTTGACTCGCTTGCCCAATATTTTAAAACAAGGATTTCAACCAGCCTTCTCAGCTCTCACCTTTCCAACTATTATCTCAGCAACCTCTCTCAAGATGGCTCAAGGAATTGTAAAACTGCCTATCTTAGATTATCTAGTGTTTGCGGAAACTTTCCTTAGTTTAAGCATTTTACTCTTTGTCTTGATTGCTTATCTGATTTGGTTACGAAAAAAGGTCTAGCTAGAAATAGCTAGGCCTTATTTTTATGGTTTGATAACTTCAGTGCCACCCATATATGGACGAAGAGCTTCAGGGATGGTCACAGAGCCATCTTCATTTTGGTAGTTTTCAAGAATAGCAGCAACCGTACGTCCAACTGCAAGTCCAGAACCGTTCAAGGTGTGAAGGAGTTTCACCTTGCCATCGGCTTCATCACGGTAACGGATTTGGGCACGACGGGCTTGGAAATCTTCTGTATTTGAACAGCTTGAGATTTCACGATAGGTATTTTGGGCTGGAATCCAAACTTCCAAGTCGTAAGTTTTGGCAGCTGAGAAGCCCATATCTCCAGTTGAGAGAGCAACGACACGGTATGGAAGGTTGAGTTTTTGAAGAATGTTTTCAGCGTTAGCTGTCATTTTTTCCAATTCTTCGTAAGATTCTTCTGGTTTGGCAAATTTGACCATTTCAACCTTATGGAATTGGTGCAAACGAATCAAGCCACGTGTATCACGACCTGCAGAACCAGCCTCAGAACGGAATGATGGACTCATAGCGGTAAAGTAGATTGGTAGGTCTTTACCGTCAAGGATTTCATCACGGTAGTAGTTTGTAAGAGGCACTTCAGCTGTAGGAATGAGGACATAATTAGTGTCTTTCAATTCAAAAGTGTCTTCCTTAAATTTTGGATATTGACCAGTACCAAACATAGAATCATGGTTAACCATGTATGGTGTGATGACTTCTGTATAGCCTTCCTTGCCATGCTCATCCAACATAAAGTTGTAGATGGCACGTTCCAAACGAGCCCCGAGTCCTTTATAGAAGAGAAAACGAGCGCCCGTTACTTTTCCACCGCGTTCCCAGTCAAGGATACCAAGGTCTTCACCAAGATCCCAGTGAGCTTTTGGCTCGAAGTCAAATTCGCGTGGAGTACCCCAACGACGGACTTCCACATTGTCATCTTCATCAGCTCCAACAGGAACGCTGTCGGCAGGGATGTTTGGAAGAGTAGTGGTAAATTCTGTTAATTTAGCATCGATGTCCACCAACTCAGCATCCAAGGCTTTGACTTCAGCAGATAGGGTTTGCATCGCAGCAATCTTGTCATCAGCATTTTCCTTGTTGCGCTTGGCTTGGGCAATCTCAGCAGAAACAGTGTTACGCTCAGCCTTGAGAGTTTCAACCTTGACCAAGATGTCACGACGTTTAGCATCAATTTCTTTCATCTCATTTAAGATAGCAGCATCTACACCACGTGTAGCTAATTTTTCAGCGACAGCATCAAAATCTGTGCGAATACGTTTAATATCTAACATAAGAACTCCTTTATGAAAAAAGCACACCTGACAAAGCGTTGGAGTGGCAGGGCCACGGTTCCATCCAACTTCACAGGTGTGCACTTGATTGTGTATTTGATTGTGAATAACGGTAGAATTTCACCTATCCCTCCTATCTGCTCACAGCACCCGCAGACTTTCTGAAAGAAGAGGATAACCTACTTATCCGTTGCTATGATTATACTAAAGTTTCTACTTTTTTGCAAATAGATTTTTAAGTTTTTGTCCAATGGTCTGGAGTAGAGTCGGAAGTTTCACAACCTTGTCATTTCCTAATTTTTCCCGAGCGATTTTGAGGATAGCTCCAGAGCCTTTTGAAGCAAAGAGGAATTTTCCTTGATCAGTGAAGACTTCAAAGTGGCGGCTGATCTTGCGACCACTTACGTTAGCTCCGATTTGCTGAATGCTGGACCAGGGGATTTGGATATATTGTTCGACATTGACATCAGGATAAAACTCTAAGGCTTGATCCCCGACTAGAAATTTTCCAACCTTTCCAGAGATAGATAGGTAAGATGTTCCAGTGGTTTGGAGGTCAATGACTTTATTGAGAGATTGGGCCATGATTAGTCTTCCTTACTTTCATCGAAAAAGGCATGGTAGAGAGCCTTGATAGCGGCCTTTTCTTGCTCTTTATTGACAACAAACATGATGGAAACTTCACTTGAACCTTGGGACATCATCTGGATGTTGATTTTATTCTCAGACAAAGCCCGTGTTGCAGTAGCAGTTACCCCGATATGGCTCTTCATCTTTTCTCCGACGATCATAATGATGGAAAGGTCATGTTCGATTTCAGCGTGGTCCACTTCAGCTTTTTGAACGAGTTGACGTAGAATTTCTTCTTCTTTGATAGGAGTCAATTCACGGGAGCGGAGGATGATTGAAAGATCGTCGATACCTGTAGGCATGTGTTCCCAACCGATATTGAGGTCCTCAAGGATTTGAAGAACCTTGCGACCAAACCCGACTTCGCGGTTCATGAGGTATTTAGACATGTTGATGCTGACGAATCCTGAGTCACCCGCAATCCCTACTACTGGGAATTTATCACTACTGTGTTCTAAAACAATACGCGTACCTGGGTGGTCAGGGTTGTTGGTATTCTTGATGACAAGAGGAATTTTTCCGCGGTAAGCGGGTAGAAGAGCTTCGTCATGAAGAACTGAAAATCCAGCGTATGCCAACTCACGCATTTCTCGGTAGGTTAATTCAGGAATGGAGTGAGGTTGGTGGATAATACCAGGATGGGCAGCAAAGATACCATCTACGTCTGTAAAGTTCTCATAGAGATCAGCCTTAACACCTGCTGCAATGATAGAACCTGTGATATCTGAACCACCACGTGAAAAAGTACAGATTTGATTTTCCTTAGTCACACCAAAGAAACCAGGGATGACAAGAACTTCGTTGCTATCAGCCAAGCCTTCAATCTTGTCATAACTAGATGGAATGATGCGTGCGTTTCCTGGTTCACTTGTGACAACAATTCCAGCTTCTCTTGGGTGAACATAGCGTGCATCGATGCCGTTTTGGTTAAAGTAGGCTGCAATCAATTTGGCATTGTTATTTTCTCCAGCCGCTAGGAAGGTATCATAGAGAAATTCATTGTCCTCTATAGGAAGAGTTGTCAAGGCCCGAATACTTTTAGAGATTTTTTCTAAAACAGCAGGTTTTAACCCTAGTTCACTAACCATAGCGGCATAACGGTCAATGATCCAGCTTTGGCTAGCACTGATGTCATTTCCAGCCACATAGTCGCGATAGTATTTGATTAAGGCATCAGTTACCTTGGTATCTTCAGCATTGCGTTTACCGGGTGCAGAAACGACTACAAAACGGCGTTCTTTATCACTTTTAACGATGTTTAAAACTTTTTCTAACTGACCAGCAGAGGCAAGCGAGCTTCCGCCAAATTTTACAACCTTCATAAGGACTCCTCAAGTAAGTATTTTATACGATTATAGCAGAAAGAGAGGTATTTTTCAATGAAGAAAATATCTTCCTATTATAATAGAAGTAAATGTTAATTTATTCTGGGAATTGATAAATAGAAAAAGTAAGAAAGTCAATTTTCCTCAAATTCATAAACGAAGGTGAAATAATCAGCTGAGACACTTTCCTTTAGTTTTTCCTTGCCTCTTTATCCAAAAAAAGGTATACTTTGATGATAAAACAATTTCATTGCCTTATAAAAGAAAAGGAGAAGCTATGAATCATATCTTATATCAGATCGTAGATGATCTGGCTATCATTACTTTGAATCGTCCCGAAGTGGCAAATGGTTTCCATATCCCAATGTGTGAGGAAATTTTAGAAGCTTTGACTCTAGCGGAGCAGGATCAAGCTGTGCAGTTCATCTTGATTAATGCTAATGGGAAGGTCTTTTCAGTTGGGGGAGACTTGGTTGAGATGAAACGCGCAGTGGACGAAGATGATATCCCTTCTTTGAATAAGATTGCAGAGTTAGTCAATACAATTTCTTTTAAAATCAAGCAAATTCCTAAACCTGTTTTGATGGAGGTAGATGGAGCGGTTGCTGGTGCCGCGGCAAATATGGCAGTAGCAGTCGATTTTTGCTTGGCGACTGACAAGGCAAAATTTATCCAAGCCTTTGTCGGAGTGGGCTTGGCGCCAGACGCTGGTGGGATTCATCTCTTGAGTCGTAGTATCGGGGTAACACGGGCTGCACAACTTGCTATGACAGGTGAAGCCTTAACTGCTGAAAAAGCGCTAGAATGGGGCGTGGTATACCGTGTTTGTGAAGTTGACAAATTAGAAAAAACAAGAGAACAAGTTCTGAAAAAATTAAGAAGAGGTTCAGCAAACTCATACGCAGCGATTAAAAAGTTAGTTTGGGAAAGTCAATTCAAGGATTGGCAGAATTATGCTGAATTAGAATTGAAACTACAAGAATCGTTATCTCTAACTGAAGATTTTAAAGAAGGGGTTCGAGCACATTCTGAAAGAAGAAGACCGAAATTTACAGGAATGTAAAAAAATACTTGCACAATTTTTTGAAGTTTGTTATACTTCTTTTATCAAATGTTTTGATTGTAAAAGCTTTTTGAGGAGGAGGGAAAAAGTTTGGACTACCAACAAGTAAATGATTATCTAACATCTATTTTTAATAACGTCCTTGTGATCGAGGAGGTTAGCTTACGAGGTAGTCGATTCAAAGACATCTCCATCAAAGAAATGCACACGATCGATGTGATTGGGAAGTTCCCGGAGGCAACGCCAAGTAAGGTTTCAAAAGAACTGATGGTAACTCTTGGGACAGTGACAACGAGTTTGAATAACCTGGAGAGAAAAGGTTATATTGAGCGTATTCGTTCTGACCAAGACCGTCGAGTGGTCTATCTGCATTTGACAAAGAAAGGTCGTTTGGTTCACCGCCTTCATAAACGGTTCCACAAGGCTATGGTCGAAAAAATCATCGATGGCATGAGCCCTGAGGAAAAAGAAGTCATGGGCAGAGGCTTAACGAACCTTTATCAATTTTTGGAGGATTTGAAATAATGGCTTTTGCAAAGATAAGCCAGGTTGCTCATTATGTTCCAGAGCAAGTGGTCACTAATCATGACTTAGCCCAAATCATGGATACAAGCGATGAGTGGATTTCAAGTCGGACAGGAATTAAACAGAGACATATTTCAAAAACAGAGTCTACAAGTGACTTGGCAACAGAAGTAGCTAAGAGCTTGTTGGCTAAAGGGAGCTTAACAGCGGATCAGATTGATTTTATCATTGTAGCGACGATTACTCCAGACTCGATGATGCCTTCCACAGCAGCTCGAGTTCAGGCAAATATCGGAGCGCATAGAGCTTTCGCCTTTGATCTGACAGCAGCTTGTAGTGGCTTTGTATTTGCTCTCTCAACTGCAGAAAAGTTTTTAAGTTCTGGACAGTTCAAAAAAGGGATTGTTATCGGGGCTGAGACCTTATCTAAGGCAGTTGATTGGTCAGATCGTTCGACAGCTGTTCTCTTTGGGGATGGTGCTGGTGGGGTTCTCTTGGAAGCGAGCGAAATACGTCACTTCCTTGTGGAAAGTCTCTATACAGATGGCTCTCGGAGCGAGTGTTTGACCTATGGTCAAACGGCTTTGGCTTCTCCTTTCTCAGATCAAGAAGCAGTTCCTGCTTTTTTGAAGATGGATGGACGAGCAGTTTTTGATTTTGCAAATCGTGATGTTGCTAGATCGATCAAAGAAACCATTGAAAATGGTCCAATCGCAGCATCGGAATTGGATTATCTCTTGCTTCATCAGGCAAATATCCGCATTTTGGATAAGATGGCTAAGAAGATCGGCGTAGACCGAGACAAACTTCCTGCCAATATGATGGAGTATGGAAATACCAGTGCAGCAAGTATCCCGATTTTGCTCTCAGAGTGTGTGGAGAATGGCATGATTCGTTTAGATGGTAGCCAGACGATTCTCCTATCAGGCTTCGGTGGAGGTTTGACATGGGGCACACTCATTCTTACAATCTAGGTAATCATGTGGTAAACACATAGTTATAAATTTTTTATATTTTAAAGGAGTCCTATCATGGCAGTATTTGAAAAAGTACAAGAAATTATCGTTGAAGAACTTGGGAAAGACGCATCAGAAGTAACACTTGAATCTACTTTTGATGATTTGGATGCAGATTCATTGGACTTGTTCCAAGTAATCTCTGAAATCGAAGATGCTTTCGATATCCAAATCGAAGCAGAAGATAACTTGAAAACAGTTGGTGACTTGGTTGCCTACGTTGAAGAGCAAACAAAATAATTAACATATTACTAGAAGGAGTAGGGGAAACCCACTCCCTCTTGTTTAGGTAATAGTTTGAAAATCAAACGATAAACTCATCGAACTATTACGTAAGCAAGGAATGATGGAGGCACTATGAAAACACGTATTACAGAATTATTGAACATTGATTATCCTATTTTTCAAGGAGGAATGGCCTGGGTTGCGGATGGTGACTTGGCTGGTGCAGTATCAAAAGCTGGTGGTCTAGGGATCATCGGTGGTGGGAATGCACCTAAAGAGGTCGTAAAGGCTAATATCGATAAAATCAAATCACTTACGGACAAACCTTTTGGTGTTAACATCATGCTCTTGTCACCTTTTGTAGAAGACATCGTTGATCTCGTGATTGAAGAAGGGGTCAAGGTGGTGACAACTGGTGCAGGAAATCCAAGTAAATACATGACTCGTTTCCATGATGCAGGAATTACAGTTATTCCTGTTGTTCCAAGTGTTGCTTTGGCAAAACGCATGGAAAAAATTGGTGCAGATGCAGTTATTGCAGAGGGGATGGAAGCCGGTGGACATATTGGTAAATTAACAACGATGACCTTGGTTCGCCAAGTTGCTGCAGCTGTTTCAATTCCAGTTATCGCAGCTGGAGGAATTGCGGACGGTGAAGGTGTCGCTGCAGGCTTTATGCTTGGTGCTGAGGCTGTTCAAGTTGGTACGCGTTTCGTAGTAGCTAAGGAATCTAACGCCCATCCAAAATACAAGGAAAAAATCTTAAAAGCGCGTGATATCGATACGACTATTTCAGCTCAGCACTTTGGACATGCTGTTCGTGCCATTAAAAATCAGTTGACACGTGACTTTGAGCAGGCTGAAAAAGATGCCTTTAAACAAGAAAATCCGGATTTAGAAATCTTTGAACAAATGGGAGCTGGTGCTCTTGCTAAAGCCGTTGTTCATGGAGATGTAGAAGGTGGATCTGTCATGGCAGGTCAGATCGCTGGTTTGGTTTCTAAAGAGGAAACTGTCGAAGAAATCCTAAAAGATTTATACTATGGCGCAGCCAAAAAAATTCAAGAAGAAGCCTCTCGTTGGGCAGGAGTTGTAAGAAATGACTAAAACAGCCTTTCTATTTGCGGGTCAAGGTGCTCAGTATCTAGGAATGGGGCGTGATCTCTATGATCGCTATCCTATCGTCAAGGAAACAATTGACCAAGCCAGTCAGGTTTTGGGTTATGACCTTCGTGACTTGATTGATAAGGAAGAAACCAAGTTAAACCAGACTCGTTATACGCAGCCAGCTATTTTAGCGACTTCGGTTGCTATTTACCGACTATTGAAAGAAAAGGGCTACCAGCCAGATATGGTAGCAGGATTGTCTCTTGGGGAATATTCTGCTCTTGTAGCAAGTGGGGCCTTGGACTTTGAGGATGCAGTTGCCTTGGTTGCTAAGCGCGGTGCTTATATGGAAGAGGCTGCACCTGCAGGCTCTGGGAAGATGGTTGCGGTTCTCAATACTCCAGTTGAAGTGATTGAGGAAGCTTGTGAAACAGCCTCTAAAGTTGGAGTAGTGACTCCAGCTAACTACAACACCCCAAGCCAAATCGTTATCGGTGGCGAGGTGGCTGCGGTTGACCGCGCAGTTGAACTCTTGCAGGAAGCAGGAGCTAAACGATTGATTCCTTTAAATGTATCTGGTCCTTTCCATACAGCCCTTCTTGAGCCAGCCAGTCAGCAACTAGCTGGAGCTCTTGAGGGAGTGAGTTTCTCTGATTTTACTTGCCCACTAGTCGGCAATACGGAAGCTGCTGTTATGGAAAAAGATCGAATCCAAGAGCTTTTGACGCGTCAGGTCAAAGAACCTGTTCGTTTTTATGAAAGTATTGCTGTGATGCAGGATGCTGGGGTAACCAACTTTATTGAAATTGGTCCTGGTAAGGTCCTATCAGGCTTTGTCAAAAAAATCGATAAAACAGCTCAGCTAGCTAACGTTGAAGACCAAGCAAGCTTGGATGCTTTGTTAGGAAACTAATGATCCCTTCTCCCACAAAATACAACAGGAAACAGGAGAGATAGAATGCAACTTACAAACAAAAATGTCTTTGTAACAGGTTCAAGTCGTGGTATCGGACTTGCCATTGCTCACAAATTTGCCCAACTAGGCGCTAATGTAGTTTTGAATAGTCGAGGAGCAATCTCAGAAGAATTGCTGGCTGAGTTTTCAAACTACGGCGTCAAAGTAGTACCGATATCAGGTGATGTTTCAGACTTTGCAGATGCCAAGCGTATGGTAGATCAAGCGATTGCGGAACTCGGTTCTGTCGATGTCTTGGTCAACAATGCTGGGATCACTCAAGATACGCTTATGCTCAAGATGACCGAAGAAGACTTTGAAAAAGTGATTAAAATCAACTTGACAGGTACCTTCAACATGACGCAAGCAGTCTTGAAACAGATGATCAAGGCACGTGAAGGTGCGATTATCAACATGTCGAGTGTGGTCGGTTTGATGGGAAATATCGGACAAGCCAACTATGCAGCTTCTAAAGCAGGTTTGATTGGTTTTACCAAGTCAGTTGCACGTGAAGTTGCCAATCGCAACGTACGCGTAAATGCTCTTGCACCAGGGATGATCGAGTCAGATATGACTGCTGTTTTGTCTGATAAGGTCAAGGAAGCGACATTGGCCCAAATCCCAATGAAACATTTCGGTCAAGCAGAACATATCGCAGATGCTACAGTGTTCCTGGCTGGACAGGATTATTTGACTGGACAAGTTCTCGCTGTTGATGGCGGACTTAGCATGTAAAAAATAAGGAAAGATATAGGTAAGACAGATGAAACTAAATCGAGTTGTAGTAACAGGTTACGGATTGACCTCTCCTATCGGAAATACTCCAGAAGAATTTTGGAACAGTTTGCAAACTGGGAAGATTGGAATTGGAGAAATCACTAAGTTTGACCACAGCGAATTTGCTGTGCACAATGCGGCAGAAGTTCAAGATTTCCCATTTGATAAATACTTTGTCAAAAAAGATACCAACCGTTTTGACAACTATTCTTTGTATGCCTTGTATGCGGCTCAAGAAGCGGTGACAAATGCAAATCTTGATGTAGAAGCAATCGATAAAGATCGCTTTGGTGTCATCGTGGCTTCTGGTATTGGGGGAATTAAAGAAATCGAAGATCAGGTTATCCGTCTTCATGAAAAAGGTCCAAAACGCGTTAAACCAATGACACTTCCAAAAGCCTTGCCAAATATGGCTTCAGGAAATGTTGCCATGCGTTTCGGAGCAAACGGTATCTGTAAATCAATCAATACAGCCTGTGCCTCATCAAATGATGCCATTGGGGATGCCTTCCGTTCTATCAAGTTTGGTTTCCAAGATGTCATGTTAGTTGGTGGATCAGAATCATCTATCACTCCTTTTGCTATCGCTGGTTTCCAAGCATTGACTGCCCTATCAACTACAGAGGATCCAACTCGTGCTTCTATCCCATTTGACAAAGACCGTAATGGTTTTGTGATGGGAGAAGGTTCAGGGATGTTGGTTCTTGAAAGCCTTGAACATGCTGAAAAACGTGGTGCAACTATCTTGGCTGAAGTAGTTGGTTATGGTAATACCTGTGATGCTTACCATATGACTTCACCTCATCCAGAAGGTCAAGGTGCGATTAAGGCTATGAAGTTGGCTTTGGAAGAAGCAGAAATTTCTCCAGAGCAAGTGGCTTATGTTAATGCCCACGGAACTTCAACTCCTGCTAATGAAAAAGGAGAAAGTGGTGCGATCGTAGCTGTCCTTGGTAAAGAAGTCCCTGTATCTTCAACCAAGTCCTTTACAGGACACTTGCTTGGTGCTGCAGGGGCCGTAGAAGCAATCGCTACTATTGAAGCCATGCGTCATAACTATGTACCAATGACAGCTGGAACAAGTGAGTTATCAGACTATATCGAAGCGAATGTCGTTTATGGACAAGGCTTGGAGCAAGAAATCCCTTATGCTATTTCAAATACCTTTGGTTTTGGTGGACACAATGCGGTTCTTGCTTTCAAACGTTGGGAGAATAAATAATTATGAATTTAAATGAAATCAAGGACTTGATGGCTCAATTTGACCAATCAAGTTTGAGAGAATTTTCTTATAAAAATGGAACGGACGAATTGCAGTTCAGTAAGAATGAAGTAAGAATGGCTTCTGAAACACCAGCTGCAGTGGCTCCTAGTCCAGTAGTTTCGGCCCCTTTAACTCCAGTAGAGAGTGCAGTGGAAGAAGCTCCAGCACCAGCTGAAACGACGGTTGCTCCGGAGGGTGATGTCGTTGAAAGTCCACTTGTAGGGGTGGCTTACTTGGCCGCTGGACCAGATAAACCTGCCTTTGTCACAGTTGGAGACAGTGTTAAAAAAGGTCAGACTTTGGTGATCATTGAAGCCATGAAGGTCATGAATGAAATTCCTGCACCTAAGGATGGTGTGGTGACAGAAATTCTCGTTTCAAATGAAGAAATGGTTGAGTTCGGTAAAGGATTGGTACGTATCAAATGATCGATATTCAAGGAATCAAAGAAGCTCTACCCCATCGCTACCCCATGCTCCTAGTGGATCGTGTCTTGGAAGTGAGCGAAGATACCATTGTTGCCATTAAAAATGTGACCATCAACGAACCTTTCTTCAATGGTCATTTTCCACAATACCCAGTCATGCCAGGTGTTCTTATCATGGAAGCCTTGGCTCAGACTGCTGGTGTCTTGGAATTGTCCAAACCTGAAAACAAAGGGAAGCTGGTCTTCTATGCTGGCATGGACAAGGTTAAGTTCAAGAAGCAAGTTGTACCAGGTGACCAATTAGTTATGACGGCTACTTTTGTTAAACGTCGTGGTACGATTGCTGTGGTTGAAGCAAAGGCTGAAGTAGATGGTAAGCTTGCAGCGAGTGGTACTCTTACCTTTGCAATTGGAAACTAAGGAGGATCTCCATGTTTCGTAAAATTTTGATTGCCAACCGTGGTGAGATTGCGGTTCGCATTATTCGAGCTGCGCGTGAATTGGGCATTGCGACCGTGGCAGTTTATTCAACTGCTGATAAGGAAGCCCTTCACACACTCCTAGCGGATGAAGCTATCTGTATCGGACCTGGTAAGGCGACAGAATCTTATCTCAATATCAATGCAATTTTGTCTGCTGCAGTCTTGACAGAAGCAGAAGCCATCCATCCAGGTTTTGGATTTCTTAGTGAAAACTCCAAATTTGCCACGATGTGTGATGAAGTAGGGATTAAGTTCATCGGCCCTTCTGGTGCTGTGATGGATACCATGGGAGATAAGATCAATGCGCGTGAGCAAATGATCAAGGCTGGGGTTCCAGTTATTCCAGGATCTGATGGTGAAGTTCACACGGCTGAAGAGGCGCTTGCAGTTGCAGAAAAAATTGGCTATCCAGTCATGCTTAAGGCATCGGCAGGTGGTGGTGGAAAAGGGATTCGTAAGGTTGAAAAGGCAGAAGACTTGGTCGCAGCCTTTGAGACAGCATCCAGTGAAGCTAAGGCCAATTTTGGAAATGGCGCTATGTATCTTGAGCGTGTGATTTATCCAGCTCGTCATATCGAAGTTCAGATTCTTGCAGATCAAGAGGGTCATGTTGTCCATCTTGGTGAACGGGATTGTTCACTCCAACGGAATAACCAAAAGGTCTTAGAAGAAAGCCCATCCATTGCGATTGGCAAAACCCTTCGTAATGAAATTGGTGCTGCAGCCGTTCGTGCAGCAGAGTCTGTAGGCTATGAAAATGCAGGGACGATTGAATTTCTTCTCGATGAAGCGAGTGGCAATTTCTACTTCATGGAAATGAATACTCGTGTGCAAGTTGAACACCCAGTCACAGAGTTTGTTTCAGGTGTTGATATCGTGAAGGAGCAGATTCGCATTGCTGCCGGGCAACCTTTACCTTTCAAACAAGAAGATATCGTCCTACGAGGTCATGCTATCGAGTGCCGGATCAATGCAGAAAATCCAGCATTTAACTTTGCTCCAAGCCCAGGTAAAATTACCAATCTCTATCTTCCAAGTGGAGGAGTTGGATTGCGTGTAGACTCTGCAGTCTATCCAGGGTATACCATTCCCCCCTACTATGATAGTATGATTGCCAAAATCATTGTTCATGGGGAGAATCGTTTTGATGCCTTAATGAAGATGCAACGGGCACTTTATGAACTTGATATTGAAGGAGTGCAAACCAATGCAGACTTCCAGTTGGATCTGATTTCAGACCGCCGAGTTATCGCTGGTGACTACGATACTTCCTTCTTGATGGAAACTTTCTTGCCAAAATACCAAGAAAAAGAATAGACTTTCAAATAGTATGAGAACTAAAAGGGGGAGTTATGGCTCTATTTAGTAAAAAGGATAAGTATATTCGGATCAATCCTAACCGTTCCGTAAGGCAGAAACCACAAGCCAAGCCTGAGGTGCCGGATGAACTCTTCTCCCAGTGTCCTGGTTGTAAACACACCATTTACCAAAAGGATCTTGGGAGCGAACGAATTTGTCCCCATTGTAGCTATACTTTCCGTATTTCAGCTCAGGAACGCTTGGATTTGACGATTGATTCTGACACCTTTGTGGAGATGTTTACGGGTATTGAAACTCAAGATCCATTAAACTTTCCTGGCTACCAGAAAAAACTAGCTAGTATGCGTGAAAAGACAGGTTTGGATGAAGCAGTACTGACTGGTACAGCTAGCATCAAGGGACAAAAAGTTGCCCTTGGGATCATGGATTCAAACTTTATCATGGCTTCTATGGGAACCGTTGTGGGTGAAAAAATCACGCGCTTGTTTGAGTATGCAACGGTAGAAAACTTGCCAGTCGTTCTCTTCACAGCTTCTGGTGGAGCCCGTATGCAAGAAGGAATCATGAGCTTGATGCAGATGGCTAAGATTTCTGCGGCAGTTCAACGTCATTCCAAGGCAGGACTTTTTTACCTAACTATTTTAACCGATCCGACAACAGGTGGGGTGACCGCTTCTTTTGCTATGGAAGGGGATATTATCCTAGCGGAGCCACAGAGTTTGGTTGGTTTTGCTGGACGTCGTGTTATCGAAAATACAGTTCGTGAGACCTTGCCGTATGACTTCCAAAAGGCAGAATTTCTGCTTGAACATGGATTTGTTGATGCAATTGTCAAACGGAGAGAATTGCCTGAAACAATTGCTAAATTAGTAAGATTGCATGGAGGAAGTCGCGGATGAATATTGCAAAAATAGTCAGAGAGGCACGCGAGCAGAGTCGTTTGACCGCACTTGATTTTGCCAATGGAATCTTTGACGAGTTTATCGAATTGCATGGAGATCGCTCTTTTCGTGATGATGGTGCGGTCATCGGTGGAATTGGTTGGTTAGGTGACCAAGCAGTAACTGTAGTTGGTATCCAAAAGGGAAAAAGTCTTCATGATAACCTCAAACGAAATTTTGGGCAACCTCATCCAGAAGGCTATCGTAAGGCCTTGCGCCTGATGAAACAGGCAGAAAAGTTTGGCCGTCCAGTTGTGACTTTTATCAATACGGCGGGTGCTTACCCAGGTGTTGGTGCCGAGGAACGTGGACAAGGTGAAGCAATTGCCCGAAACCTGATGGAAATGAGTGACCTCAAGGTTCCAATCATTGCGATTATTATCGGTGAAGGAGGATCTGGTGGGGCCCTAGCTCTAGCCGTAGCTAACCGTGTCTGGATGTTAGAAAACTCAATCTATGCCGTACTCAGTCCAGAAGGATTTGCCTCTATCCTTTGGAAGG
Organism: Streptococcus oralis; assembly: GCF_006175905.1. Classification (GTDB taxonomy): domain Bacteria; phylum Bacillota; class Bacilli; order Lactobacillales; family Streptococcaceae; genus Streptococcus; species Streptococcus oralis_BG. The sequence continues at coordinate 315,232 of NZ_SSNB01000001.1, read as the reverse complement.
ATGGAAGTCGTGCTATGGAAGCAGCGGAGTTGATGAAAATCACTTCACATGAACTTCTAGAAATGGGAATCGTAGACAAGGTGATCTCAGAAGCAGGTCTCTCCAGTAAGGAACTGCTAGGATGCGTTAAAAATGAATTGCGTGCAGAACTAGATAGATTGCAAGAACTACCACTCGACCAACTTATCAAAGAACGTTACCAACGCTTTAGAAAATACTAAGAAAACTTAAAAGCTAGAACAATTTGTTCTAGCTATTTTGATAATAGAGCATGGATAAACATGAATACTCTAGATAAATAAGAAAAACAATCAATGGTCTATCCTCTATATTGCCCTAATAGAGAGTTTACCATTAGGAGAGAAAGAATGAAAAAGACAATACATTTAGGAATCTGTATGATTTTAATGTTCCTGTACATTTATTTAACGCCATTAGGGGCTATAACTCTAGCTAGAACCTTTGGTTTAGGAATGGACAGCTATATAATCTTCCTAGTTGGAGAAGTGTTGCTTATTTTCTTTTTATTCGTTTTGTGGTTGAAAAAGAAGAAGATGCTCTTTATCTTCGACAAAAAGGGTTGTCGCTGGTCTTATCTCGCTTTCTTAGTGGCTTGTTTCCTTATCTATTCTTTTTTAAATGGATTTAGAATGCAGAATATTCGATTGATTGACCATAGCTTTATTTTCCAAGACCTTCTTTCAGAACTTTACTTAAACGGGAGAGAAACGACTCTATCAAGTCTTATATTTTTAATCTTTAACATTTCGATTGTACCTGTTGTTGAGGAGACAATCTATAGGGGTTATTTTATGAATACCTTCTTTCCGAAGTCGGAGTTTTATTTGGATGTGATCTTGTCTTCTTTCATCTTCGGGCTCAGTCACTTAGTTCTATCTCATCGTGACCCCATCAGTCTCATCATTTATAGTATTCTTGGTCTTCTATTTGCAGTTGTTTATCGAGTTACGGGTAGTCTTCGGTTTACCATTGTTTGTCATAGTTTCTATAATGCAATTCCCTATGCTCCGTCGATCTTATTCTATATCTATTATTTGATTTTTAGATAGTAGGAGACAAAGAAAAAAGTGTTTGATATTTGTCAAACACTTTTTCTAATTTAATGGGAAGATAGAGAAATCTCTTTTATCAATTTCTTATTTCTCAATGAGTAAAGCTACCATTTAGGGTGAAAAATTGACAGTTGAGGAGATGGACTATAAAATAGACAAAAAAGATGTATACTGTAGATGTAAGCTTACAAAAATTTATTTTAAGGAGCTACTTGATATGACAGGTACAGAAACATTCACAGTTCTTTCAATGGAGGACTTAGAACAAGTTTCAGGTGGTGGCATGATTTGGTTGGTTGATGATTATTATTGGAGTTGGCCTTATGCTTACAGCATTGCAACTGATTCGAGTACAATACGTACTAGAATGACTGGTTATGGTAACGGAATTATACCTTAATATTCTAATAATTTAAAGGGGTAAGTATGAAAAAACTAGGGCATTTGGGAGTCTATACATCACTGGTATTTCTATCGGTTTATCTACCAGAGTTAGGGATCATGCATTTAACTAAGTTTTTAGGATGGGGGATAGATGGCTATTCTATCTTTTTAACAGTTGAAGTAACAGCTCTTTTGCTATTATTTATCTACTGGCTCCAAAAGAAAGAGATGCTCTATATTTTTGAAAAAAAGGGTTCAAAGAAGTCAAGATTCTTTTACCTTGTAGTTGGTCTAGTGGCTACTTATTTTGATCGTCAATTGGTGGATGCTTTTCAGTTACAGTTTCATCACCTAATTGATAACAAGTATATCTTTCAAGACATTCTTTCGATTCTATACTCCAATGGGCAACCAACTTTTCTATCAACTGTTCTCAGTTTTAGTTTAACAGTAATCGTCGGACCTATATTAGAGGAACTGATTTATAGAGGGTACTTTATGAATACCTTCTTTCCCCAATCCAAGTACTATCTGGATGTTATCCTATCTGCTCTTATCTTTGGACTTAGTCATTTGATCCTAACTCACCGAGATCCTATCAGTTTGATTATTTATAGTTTAGGCGGTCTTTTCTATGCCCTTGTCTACCGTTGGACAAAGAACTTAAAAATTACCATCCTGTGCCATAGTTTTTTCAACTTTCTCATTTATGCAAAACCCATCTGGATTTTTGTTTATAATTATGTCTATTACCACTTTTTTAGATAGTGGAAGGCAAAGAAAAAAGTGTTTGATATCTATCAAACACTTTTTCTTTTTACTGTTCTTCTGTTACAAACTGGCTGAGCAGTCCGTTGATAAAACGGGCAGATTTTTGATCTGAGAAGTCCTTTGCAAGCTCGATAGCTTCGTTAACAGCAACCAGCTGAGGGGTATCAAATGAAGTGATTTCAAAGACTCCCAAGCGAAGGAGGTTTCTCTCCACGAGTGTTAAACGCTCGATGGTCCAACCTGCTTTTAAATGCTGTGTGATTTGCTTGTCTAGTTCTTCCTTTTTAGCTTGAACACCAGAAACTAGCTCTGTCAAAAAGGCTGGAAGTTGCACATCCGTATCTTCACGATCATGAGTATAGGCGAAACGACAAGCAGTTTCGACATCCGTACCGAATTCAAGGCTCATGAGAGCTTGAAAAGCACATTTACGGAGTTGGCGTCTAGATTCTAATAGTGGACTAGTCATTGAGGAAGTCCTCGTCAAATAGATCTTTCAATTCAGGTTTTGGTGTTTTGTCTGGAACGATACCTGCAACGTGGATATTGATAGCAGATAGTTCTACATCAGCCATGTTGCGGACAGCATCTTTGACAGCTTTTTGGATAGCAACAGCTACCTTAGGAACTTTTACTCCGTACTCAAGGTAGAGATAGATATCAGCTGTGAGTACTTCGTCCACGTTTTTAAGATAAACGCCGCGGCCGAGTGAAAGTTTTGAAAGGGTATCAGATACTGATTTGTTTGAAAAAGAGTGAACACCCTCTACTTTTGCAGTAGCAATAGCAATGATTTTTTCAAGTACACGTGGGGCGATAACGATTTCGCCAAGTTGTTCTTCAATTCCCATAGAATGACCTCTTTCTAGAGATTAGGCACGAGAAACGTAAGTTCCTTCTGCAGTGTTGATAACGAGTTTTTGTCCTGCTTCGATGAAGTCTGGAACGTTTACGACAAGTCCAGTTTCCATCGTTGCTGGTTTACCAGAACCTGTAACAGTAGCACCTTTGATAGATGGTTGAGTTTCTGCAACTGTCAATTCAACAGTAGTAGGAACGGTAACACCGATCACTTCAGTTCCGTAGAATTGGATCTTCACATCTGAGTTTTCAAGGATGTAAAGTAATTCGTTTTCAACGTTGACTACAGGAATTTCGTATTGGTCGTAAGTTTCTGTATTCATGAAGTAGGCTGTGTCATCCATTTTGTACAAGTATTGAGCTGGGACAGTCTCGATGATGGCTTGTTCAAATTTTTCCTCTGGACGGTAGCTTGTGTCAAATGTAGAACCAGTACGGACATCGCGCAATTTCATACGCATGATGGTATTTCCTTTACCTGGTTTGTGGTGGCTAGCTTCCAAAACGCGGATCAATTTTCCGTCAGCTGTTTCAAAGGTCATACCAGCCTTTAATTTACTTGCTTCAATCATGTTTTTACCTCTTTAATAAAATAATTTACTCTTTATTGTACCATAAAAGACGACATTACTCAAATGTCAGAAGGAGCTTGATTAGTTGACTGGTACGATATTTCCATCTTCGTCTTTAGTAACGAGGACGTATTTTCCATCGACTTCGATGTAAAAATTCTTGCTGGCAGTTTGCCCAGTGTTTTGAGCCGGTGCTTGCGTTTGGGCTTGTTGACTAAGTTGACCACCTAGAGTTTGGCCAAGATTCATACCCATAAACATGTTCATCCCATTGCCATTCCCTTCGTTGGTAGCTGCAGCAATAAGCGCTTCGTTACGAGCACGGCGTTCTTCGATTTCAATCGTGTTGTACTTCATTGCCACGAGCTCACTATCAAGCTTGCGAACGATATCAAGACTTTCTTGGTCGTAGCTGAGGTCTTCAAGCAAGATATTAGTTGCTTCAATTCCGTAGAGACCTGTCCAAACCTTGTTGACTTCTTGTTTAGCAAGTTCGTTAAAGGTATCTTGATTAGCATTGAGGCTATAGATATCAACCTTGTTTTCGTTGGTGTATTTGGCAATGGCAATCGCGATTTTCGGTGCAATATTTTGACGGAGCGTTCCTTGAGCAACATCCTGAAGAGTGAATGGCTGTCCGTCAGTAATTTGACGGCTAACAGAACTCACGTAGAAGAGGACTGGGTCTGCGATTTTTACATCAAACAAGCCATAGAAACGGATGTTGAGCAGTTGTTGGTATCGTTCACTGAAATATTCTACCGCATTTTGTGTGCCGAACTTATTGCCCGCAATGGGTTGCATGCGGATAAAGATGATTTCCTGTTGGGTGATGACTTGTCCACCAAAAGAGAAACGGTTTTTAAAGTTTTCCCAAGTGCCTTTTAAACCACCTTTTTCAAGGAGCCAGGCATTATCACCAGCTTGCCATTCGTGGCTACCAGCTTCAAGGACCTCACCAAGAAAGGTACCGTTGTTTACCAAAACAGCAGTATAACCTTGAGGAACGATAACCACACTGCCGTCCGACAAGAGGCCTGTATTTTGATTGCTGTGACGAGAACGTCCATCTGGGTCTTTTGTGAGTAATTGACCTTTGACGGCCAAGGCGTCGCCAGAGACATTATCTGGAAGGACAATGGCTTCCTTGAATTTACTATCATTAAAACTATTTAAGCCTGCTGATAAGGCTGCACGTATAAATCCCATAATTCCTCCTAATTATATAGTTCGTCTTCATCCACAACATCGTAGGTATCCAGTACCCATTGGTTTGGACTGCGAGAGAGATTGGCACCACAGTAGTCGCACTCGCTAACTGCAGAGATTTTCAATGGGGCGCCACAGTTTGGACAGTGGTCGCTCACAACTTCGTCTGGATTGACTGCTTGCGTTTGGCTACCGTGTTGACGGATAAAGTTCAATTGATACACGGTGAAGAGATCTTTTTTAGGGTCTCCTTCAAGGACACGGCGAGTCTCATCGTCAATGACATAGTCCCGCAAGATAGATGACAAAATCACCACTAAGGTATCGTTTCCGTCAGGATTTTCAATGAACTCCTTGATGCGAACATTTTCGATACAAACTTTCTCTAAAACATTAGTTGTTTTAGCACGAATATGGTCTTCGAGTTGGGTACTGTGTTGAGAGTAGAGACTGGTACTTTCTAAAGCTCGGACAGAGTTCCAATTCTTCTCAGTCCAGGCAACCTGCAATTTAAGGTAGACTTCCTTAACCCAAGATGTGAAAGCTTCCGCGTCAAAGTTTGGATCTCCGTATTTCACACGACTAATGGCCAGTGTGTTGTGTTCAACTCGACGATGGAGCGTTTGATAATCATTACTAGTGTAGGTTGAACTCGAATCTCCAGACTTATTCTGCAAGGATTTGACGATAACAACTAGTATGATTCCTCCAACTAATATGAACATAAATCCTAGATAGGGAGAGCTAGCAGAACTGTCAGAGGATGATCCATATCCAGAGCGGTAGTAGTGGTAGGATGAGCCACCAGAACGACTTCCACCTCCACTTGAGCGGCTGCTACTTCTGGAGCTACTGCGGCTGCTCCCTCCACTTCTGGAATGTCCGACACCCGCATCAACGATTTGAGGCACGGATAGAAAAACAAGTAATAAACAGGTCATTAAAAGAGCATAAAACTTTTTCATGTGTCTCCTAACTATATGATTGAAAAGGTAGCTGTCTAGACGACTACTGGGTGACTACTAGCGAATTACTCACTTTCTTTCAACTTCGTCAATTCTTGTGCAAGCAGTTTAAGAGCAACTTGTGGGTTGGCTTGTCCTTTGGTTGCCTTCATAAGGAATCCTGTGAAGGCCTTGTCTGCGTTGCGTTTACCTGATTTGAAGTCGGCAACAGCAGCTTCGTTATCAGCAAAGACTTGGTGGATGATTGGGATCAAGACATCTGGATCAGAGATTTGCACCAAGCCTGCTTTTTCCACGTATTCACGCGCGCCACCGCCATTTTTAGCCAGGTGGACAAAGACCTTCTTGGCAATCTTAGAAGAGATAGTACCATCTTCGATGATGGAAATCATTTCTACCAAGTTTTCTGGTGTCAATTCGATTTGTTCTAGTGTTTTACCTTCGGCGTTCAAGAACTGAGCAACTTCGCCTTGGAGCCAGTTAGAGACTTGTTTGGCATCGCCACCGAGGGCAACAGCTTTTTCAAAGAAGTCAGAAGTGACTTTGTTTGCCGTCAACTGGCTAGCATCGTAGTCTGACAAGCCAAGATCAGATACATAGCGAGCACGGCGTTCCTTTGGAAACTCTGGCAGTTCAGTACGCATTTCTTCGATCCACTCATCAGAGATTTCAAAGAGGGGTAGGTCTGGTTCTGGGAAGTAGCGGTAGTCTGCAGCGCCTTCTTTGACACGCATGAGGATGGTTGCTTTGTTAGCTTCGTCATAACGGCGTGTTTCTTGGCGGATTTGACCACCTGAGCGAAGGATTTCAGCTTGACGTTGGACTTCGTATTCGAGACCCTTGCGAACGTTTGAGAAGGAGTTGAGGTTTTTCAACTCAGTCTTGGTACCGAATTTTTCTTGACCATAAGGACGAAGAGAAATGTTGGCATCCACACGCATAGAACCTTCTTCCATCTTAACGTCAGAAATGCCAGCGTACTGGATGACTTCCTTGAGGGCTGTCAGATAAGCGTAGGCTTCTTCTGGGGAACGCATGTCGGCTTCAGATACAATCTCAATCAAGGGCACCCCTTGGCGGTTGAGGTCAACATAAGAGTAGCCATCTGTACCGTGGGTGTTTTTACCAGCATCTTCCTCTAGGTGAGCGCGTTCGATACCGATTTTCTTGGTTGTACCATCTTCTAGCTCCACTTCAATCCAGCCGTTATAACCGATTGGCTCATCAAACTGAGAAATTTGGTAGGCTTTGGGATTGTCGGGATAGAAGTAGTTCTTGCGGTCAAAGTGCATCTTTTTGTGGATGTCCATGTTGAGAGCAAGAGCTGCCTTGATACCGGCATCGACAACCCCTTTATTGAGAACGGGTAGAACGCCTGGGAAGGACCAGTCAATCACGTTAGTGTTGGCATTTTGGTCATTTCCAAAGTGGGCAGAAGTAGGTGAGAAGATTTTTGAATTGGTGTTGAGCTCTACGTGGACTTCAAGTCCAATGACTGTTTCAAAGTTCATTAGTTGTCACCTCCAAAAATCACGGGTTGTTGTTTGTGGTAGTCTGTTGTTGCTTCAAAAGCAGCAGCAGCTTGGTAAATGGTTTCCTCAGAGTACTTAGGACCGATCAATTGGAGACCGACTGGTAGACCTTGAGAGAATCCAGCAGGAATTGAAATTCCTGGGAGACCTGCTAAGTTGACTGGGATGGTCAAAAGGTCAGCCAAGTACATGGCAACTGGGTCGTGGTTGAGGGAGTCCAAATCATAGGCAACGCTTGGAGCAGTTGGTCCCAAAATCAAGTCGTAATCCGCAAAGACTTTTTCGAAATCTTGGATGATGAGGGTACGGACCTGACCAGCTTTCTTATAGTAGGCATCATAGTAACCTGATGAAAGGCTGAAAGTACCTAGCATGATACGGCGTTTAACCTCTTCACCAAAACCTTGACTACGGCTGTTTACATAGATTTCATCAAGGTTGCTTGCATCTTCTGCGCGGTAGCCGTAACGGATACCGTCAAAGCGTTGCAAGTTTGATGAGGCTTCTGATGAAGCGATAATGTAGTAAACGGCAACACCGTATTTTGAGTGAGGAAGGCTGACTTCTTCGACGATAGCGCCAAGTTTCTCAAAGTGTTTGGCTGCACTCAGAATGGTTTCCTTAACTTCTGGGACAATTCCTTCACCGAGGTATTCCTTAGGCAAAGCAATTTTCATTCCCTTGATATCTTGACCGATTTTTGAAGTAAAGTCAGCAATGCGAACAGGGGCAGAAGTAGAGTCTTTGGCATCTTCGCTGGCAATAGCGTTGAGTAAGAGAGCATTTTCCTTAACAGTTGGTGCAAAAGGTCCGATTTGGTCTAGCGAGCTACCGAAGGCAATGAGACCGAAACGAGAAACTGTTCCGTAGGTTGGTTTGAGACCAACGATCCCGTTGAAGGCAGCAGGTTGGCGGATAGAACCACCCGTATCAGAACCAAGTGACAAGCGGACTTGACCTGAGGCTACAGCTGCGGCAGAACCGCTTGATGAACCACCAGGAACCTTGCTGTGGTCCCAAGCATTTTTTGTTGCGCCGTAGTAGGAAGTCTCACCGGATCCACCCATGGCAAACTCGTCCATGTTGGTTTTTCCGACAACAATCATGCCTTTAGCTTTGGCATTGGCAACGGCTGTCGCATCAAAGATAGGCTCGTAGTTGTAGAGCATTTTTGAGGCAGCAGTTGTGAGGATGCCGTCAGTAGAAATATTATCCTTAACAGCCAGTGGAATTCCTGAAAGGACATTATCCGCGTCAATTCCAGCTTCATCAATGGCTTTAGCTTGAGCAAGGGCTTGTTCTTCAGCGATAGTGACAAAAGCATTGATAGCTTTCTCGCGAGACTTGATATCTTCAAGCGTGGCTTGGGTCAATTCAGTAGCTGAAATCTCCTTAGATACAAGGAGGTTGTGCAAGTCTTCAATCGTTTTGTTATTAAAAGTCATTAGGCATCTCCTCCATCATCTAGGATAGCTGGTACCTTGATATAGTAGTTTTCTTTTTCAGGTACGTTTTTAAACAAGCGGTCACGGTCTGTTCCTTCTTCGGCCACATCAGGGCGGAGTACGGTCTTGCGGTCAGCCATGGTCGTAGTAGGTGCGACACCAGTTGTGTCGACTTCGCCCAGCAATTCAACCATGTCAACAATTTTAGACAAGGTTGTCGCAAAGGCAGCAGTTTCTTCTTCAGAGAATCTTAATTTTGAAAGATTGGCAACGTGTGTTACCTCTTCTTGCGTAATTTTCATCTTGCTTCCTTTCGTGAAATGATGATTTTTAGTCTGTTCTATTTTACCATATTTTCCTATAAATAAGGGAGCCAAACTGAAAAGAAATAGAAATTGAAAAATCGTTTTTAATTCGCTATAATGGTTAAATTAGAGAATAGAAAAAATAAGAGTTAGGATAGAAATATGTTCCATCAATTTATCACCAGATCTCAAACGGTTCCTCCTCCCATTTCCCTCTTTTGGTATGGGATCATGATGCTTACTTTAGTACTTTGTATTTATGGAGCGCTTGTTTATCACAAAAATCCGAAATTTGTCCGCTTGTTTAAGGGGATTCAGATCCTCCAGTTGCTAGCTCTTTATAGTTGGTATGTTGGTTTTGGGATTCCATTTTCTAATAGCCTTCCATTTTACCATTGCCGTTTAGCCATGTTTGCGGTGGTTTTCTTGCCAGATAAATGGCGGAGCAAGCAATATTTTGCCCTCTTAGGAGCAAGTGGAGCGGTCTTTGCTTTGGTTTACCCAGTTTTTGATCCCTATGATTTCCCCCATATCACCAGTTTTTCATTTTTGATTGGGCACTATGCCCTTCTAGTGAATTCCTTGGTTTACTTGATGAATCACTATGACAAGACCTTGCTTAAGAAATATATGATTGTAGCCTATACCTTTATTCTCAACCTCTTTCTAGTTGGGGTTAATCAGGTGACGGGTGGAAATTATGGTTTGTTAAACAAGACACCTTTTATTCCAGATGCTCCCTTGTGGTTAAAATACCTTCTTGTGTCTGTCATCCTCTCACTGGCTCTGGTTCTCTTTGATATCTTGTTCAAGAAACGGTGGAAAAAGAGAAATCAGGTGCAATCTGTGCTCTAGCTTGCCTTTTCATCGGATGAGCAATTGAAAAACTCCCTAAAATCCGCTATAATGGAGAGTTGAAAGGAATGGTAAAATCCAATGTAAACATCATTCTTAGCTACTGAAACAACTAAAAATAGAAAATCAAAGAAAGAGAACTTATGACTATTCAAGAAGAAATTAAGAAACGTCGTACCTTTGCCATCATCTCCCACCCGGACGCGGGTAAGACAACCATTACGGAGCAGTTGCTCTACTTTGGGGGCGAGATTCGTGAGGCTGGTACGGTAAAAGGGAAGAAAACAGGGACTTTTGCCAAGTCTGACTGGATGGATATCGAGAAACAACGTGGGATTTCGGTCACTTCATCTGTTATGCAGTTTGACTACGACGGCAAGCGCGTGAATATCCTCGACACACCAGGGCACGAGGACTTCTCAGAAGATACCTATCGTACCTTGATGGCGGTGGATGCTGCGGTTATGGTCGTGGACTCTGCCAAGGGGATCGAGGCCCAAACCAAGAAATTGTTTGAGGTTGTGAAGCACCGTGGCATTCCAGTCTTTACCTTTATGAACAAGCTGGATCGTGACGGTCGTGAGCCACTGGATCTCTTGCAAGAACTAGAAGAAGTCCTAGGTATTGCGAGCTATCCTATGAACTGGCCAATCGGGATGGGGAAAGCCTTCGAAGGCTTGTACGACCTCTATAACCAACGTTTGGAACTTTATAAAGGGGATGAGCGTTTTGCCAGTCTGGAAGAAGGGGATAAGCTCTTTGGAGGCAATCCTTTCTACGCTCAGGTTAAGGACGACATAGAACTGTTGCAAGAAGCAGGAAATGAATTTTCAGAAGAAGCTATTCTTGCAGGAGAACTGACTCCGGTCTTCTTTGGTTCAGCCCTCACTAACTTTGGGGTGCAGACCTTCCTTGAGACCTTCCTTAAGTTTGCTCCAGAACCACATGGCCACAAGAAAACAGATGGCGAAATTGTGGATCCTTATGACAAGGATTTCTCAGGATTTGTCTTTAAAATTCAAGCTAACATGGACCCTCGTCACCGGGACCGTATCGCCTTTGTTCGTATCGTATCAGGTGAGTTTGAGCGAGGGATGAGTGTCAATCTGCCTCGTACTGGGAAGACTGCCAAGCTTTCTAATGTCACTCAGTTTATGGCTGAAAGTCGTGAAAATGTAACCAATGCCGTGGCAGGTGATATCATCGGGGTTTACGATACCGGTACTTATCAGGTTGGAGACACCTTGACGGTTGGAAAAAACAAGTTTGAATTTGAACCCCTTCCAACCTTTACACCTGAGATTTTCATGAAAGTTTCTGCTAAGAACGTTATGAAACAAAAATCCTTCCACAAGGGGATTGAGCAATTGGTGCAAGAAGGAGCCATTCAGCTTTACAAGAATTACCAAACTGGTGAGTACATGCTAGGAGCTGTTGGACAACTCCAGTTTGAAGTCTTTAAGCACCGCATGGAAGGCGAATATAATGCGGAAGTAGTCATGAGCCCAATGGGTAAAAAGACCGTTCGCTGGATCAAGCCTGAGGACTTGGATGAGCGCATGTCCTCAAGCCGCAATATCTTGGCCAAAGACCGTTTCGATCAACCAGTCTTCCTCTTTGAAAATGACTTTGCCCTCCGCTGGTTTGCAGACAAGTATCCAGACGTAGAGTTGGAGGAAAAAATGTAACTCAGCACTAACAATTGGAACTAAAGTTCCTAATTGTTGGACGCTAGTCGCTATTTGGCGAACTAGCTAACTGCCTTACTAACTACGTTTGGCAAATAGAATCGATTTGCCAAACTCCGTGTCGTAGTGTAAAATCGGCTTACCTAAACGCTTCACTAGGAAAAATCCACGAATATTATTGATTCGTGGGTTTTTCCGTCGTAACCACATTTTACAAATGAAATCGATTTGTAAAACTCAGTGTCGTAGATTACGGCTATTAATTAGTGTGGCATTTTGCTTAAATGCGTCGTAAGAAAAGTCCTCGAATATTATCGATTCGTGGATTTTTTGTTGGAAAGGATAGAAAGTTGCTATACCTAGAGATATGATTGGTCTATTTTACTGTTTTATTGAGGTAATGTTGCCCTATTTGAGCAAATTTTATAAGAGTAAGTTGGTTTCTGTTCTTTATGGTATACTAGAGATACAGATAAAATTTGAACACACCAACCGGAGGAACATATGGAAAAACAGATTAATGAGAAAATTATCGAAATAGTGCATCAAGCCAACGATATGATTCCAGTTGAGTGGGATGACCTTTATATTAATTTTGAAGTGGATAGAACCTTAAGTGGAGGAATTAACTTTTTCTTCAAATACAATGGAGAGTACCATTATTTCTTTTATATTCCTCGAGATTTTGGCGTTTCTAAGTTGGAATTTTTTGAGGAATACGATAAATTATTTGAAAAAGTTCAAGAACTAAAAAAAGTATTCATGGATAACGAATTGAGCGATTGGTCAGCAGGCTTGATTCATTTAGATGAAAACAATAAGTTATCAATGGACTTTGATTATGCCCCATGGCTCGAAAGTGGCTTTGGACCAAGTGCAAGAACCTCTTTTTTTCAATATAAATATTTAGGCAAACAACCAGCTAATGAAAAAGAACTAGAACAGTTCAAGGCTATGGAAGCCTTCCAGCAGGAACATAATGGAAAATAGTTTGCTTGGATAAGAGGAATAAGACCAGATTAGTGAGGAAATTCAATGGTAAAATTTTCAAAAATAGATAAACAACTTAAAAAAGAATTGAAAAAAGTTCAGCGCAATGCAGCAAAAAAAGTACAATTAAAGTCTCGAGATTGGGCCTATTTCAACAAAGTAGGAGACTATCTGGTCTCGTATAGGATTAATATTAATTTTCCAGATAATGAGTTTCGTTTGACAATTGACCCTTATATCAAACCATATATTTTTGATGATATCTTTTGGGAAGTTTTTGATATGGCGAGTAATTCGCAGGAGCCCATGAGTCTTCGAGCAGTTGGAGCTTTTACAGTCGATAGTTTATCATTACCATATAGGATGGTCAAAGAAGACTGGACAATGGAGGGTCTTGATTTAGAAAAAGTCGAATCCAAGGTTTTTGAGGTGCTCTCAGAAGTGCATGAAGAAGTTGTAAAACTTATAAATAGCTTCCCAACTTTTGAAGACTTCTATGCCTATACGGTCAAGAACGGACCTAGTCTTGTAGGTTATGATTTAATAGGAATGCTATTAATGATCCACCGGGAGCAGTATGCAGAGGCACTCCAAAAGGCTGAAGGCTTGATTGCAAAGCGTAAATTCGGAGACTTCCAAAATAAGGGTAAATGGATTAATGAATACATTGTGGATTATTGTAAAGAAAAACTCAAGGAAGATTAGGATGTCTAGGTTCCGTGCTTGTCTTTAAATGTATAAACCAAACCGGAGGAACATATGGAGAAACAGATTAATGAGAAGATGAAAGAGATTGTATATAAAGTAAATGATATGATTCCAGTTGAGTGGGATGACCTTTATATTAATTTTGAAGTAGATAAGACGCTTAGTGGTGGCGTGATATTTTTCTTTAAATATAAAGGAGAATATCATTATTACATGGATATTCCATCTTTATTTGCTATCCCTAAGACAGAATTCAGAATAGATTACATAAATCTTTTTGCTTTAGGTGAAGATATGAAGAAGATTTTCATCGAGCAGGGTCTGGCAGAGTGGTCCGCCTTTACAATCAAAGTGGATGAAAACAATAAAACCTCTTTGGACTTTGACTATGCACCATGGAATAAAAGTAAATTTGGACCAACGGATAGAATAGAATTCTTTGAATACAAGTATCTCGGCAAGCAACCAGCTAACGAAAAAGAACTTGAGTTGTTCAAGGCTATGGAAGCCTTTCAGCAAAAATATAATGAGAACTAGTTTCATGGATAAACGGCCACCCTCGAGGTGGCCTTTTATGGTATACTGGAAGTGTAGAGCCAGTAAATTTGGTGATAACTTAGCATCGGTCAGAAAGCAAGTAACAAATTTCCAAAAAAAGTATTGAGATAAAAGGAGAATGGAGATGGGAAACAAACTGTTAATGCCAGGAATGTCGTTCGGTCACGTTAGTTCAGTAGCGCTGGAAAATTTAAAAAGGGGCTTACTTTCAGTAAATGATGAGAGAGAATGTGTATTGCTGATTGCTGAAATCTTAAAAAAGGGAGATTTTACAGTAAAAGACTTGCTGATTGACTTGATGAACCAGACAAAAGATGAAGCCGTAGTCAATCTTTGTATTCGATTGTTTTGTTCAGTTTGTACACATGATGATTTAAAAAAAGTTGAAAATTTTCATTTTTTAAGTTCGGCTTCAGAATTTGCGATATTTACTTTTGTCGCTGGCGCTGTGGAAACAATGTCCTATGAAGTCGTTCCTTATCTTCTTACTCTGTGGGAGGAGTGGGAAGATACAGAAACCGAAGTGGAGTACGCTATTCAAGATGCTTTGGATAGTTTTCTCAACTATCGTTCAATTATAGAGGAAAATGCAAGATTAGAAGAAGTTGGAAGTTTATATTTTGATGTAATAAAGCACAAGAACTTAGATTACTATTATTATAAAACTCTTCAGGTTTTTCCTGGTTTATTTACACAAGAAATTATGACTGCTCTTTACATCGCTGCTCAAAAAGAACAGAAATACCATCTTTATCTTCAGGCTTCCCTTCTGTCTATTTACACAGGCAAGCAGGTCCCAGTGGATACCAATACTCTTATTTCAAAAAATGAAATTGATTTGATGGTTGGTTATATTGATGACTTATCAGAAAAAGACTGGACGGAAGGTATGAAATATTTTTACGGCCAACCAGTTGAAGAACTTGTAAAATAATGAAATGGACGATTGATAACAAAGGACTACTCTCGAGGTGGTCTTTTATTGTTTTCCAAACGCTAGTCCATAGGGTTTATGGTATACTAGGATTGTAGAGTTGCTAAGACAGAAGACCCATTTGAACCTAAATTGGAGGATGCGTTGGAAAAACAGATTTATGAGAATATGAGAAAGTGATGGAAATCATATTTTTAAAGATAATAAATCTTACAATAAAGTTATTACCAGTTATCAAAAGAGTATTTTGTAGAACAATGAAAATAAAGGATAGTAAGGAAGTTTTGTGGTAATTGTTGGAAAGGACATATATAATTAGTGAGGTAAATAAATGTGGCTTGAACTTTTAAGAAGAGTAGATAGAATTGAATCTGGTTATGGG